>DASTFG010000204.1:0-4965 GCA_035708785.1 Anaerolineales bacterium | reverse complement strand
CGGCTGAAAGCTGACCGTCGTGCGCGTGTACAGACCATCCAGGTTCATCGAGAGCGAACCGTTAGAAGGGAGGCGGAGGATGTTATCGCGGTTGCCCCAGTATTTGATGAAAGCGAGATTAGGATTCGCTTGGGCGGTGGCCGTAATCATAGAGCGATGATACCACTCACCTATTCAATTCGACTTCCCATCACTTACCCAATCCGGCATCCCTTCCGCGGATCGCTGCCTGGGCGCGGTTCGTGACCTGGAGTTTGTTGAAAATACTCGAGACGTGATTCCTGACTGTCTTCAAGCTTATGCTCAATTGCTCAGCAATTTCGGTATTTGTATCACCGTGGGCAATGCAGGAAAGGATTTCTCTCTCACGGTCAGTCAGATCAGGGAAGGGCGTTGGTGACGATTTGCCCTTTGGTGGCGGCTTATCATGGAAAAAGGTCAATAACCGGGCGGCGATTGCCGGTCCAAAAAGGGCTTCACCCTCAGCCACGGCACGGATACTTTTGAGCATTTCCGCCTTGTCTGCCCCTTTCAGCACATAGCCGCGTGCCCCGGCACGCATCGCAGAAAATAGCGAGTCGTCATCTTCCAGCATGGTGACAAAGATGATCCCGACACTCGGGTGAGTTTTGAGAATGCGCTGGGTTGCTTCCACCCCATTGAGGTCGGGCATATTGATGTCCATCAGGATCACGCCGGGACTCAGCTCAGAGGCGAGCGCCAGCGCCTCCTGCCCGGTTCCAGCCTCTCCTACGATTTCAATATCGGGGACTGATTTGAGGATTGCCCGGACTCCTTCCCGGAATAGAGCATGATCATCGGCAATCAGAACACGAATGGGTTTCATGATTCTTTCCTTGGAGGAGAAACGGGGATTTCCGCACTCACACAGGTACCCCATGGAGAGGAAGACAGTTCAAGCCGACCGCCGAGCTCCTCTGCCCGCTCACGCATCGAATCTAATCCGATCCCATGACTGCGCGCTTTCGGCAAACCCACCCCATCATCTTTGATCTCCATTTTCAAATTACCATTCGCAAGCGTAAGCGATACTTCGCAGAGGCCTGCATGGGCATGCTGCATCACATTCGTCACCGCTTCGAGAACGATGCGATAGGCTGCGACCTCAACTGCCGCGGAAAGCCGCGGAAAGTTCTGAGGTGAGGCGGTCATTTGGATCTCCAAGCGATCCGGAATAGCAACTTGCCCGAAGTGAGCTTGCAGCGCGGGAACCAAGCCCAAAACATCCAGAGAGGGCGGACGAAGTGTGTGAACGATGTGGCGGATATTCTGAACCGTTTCCTGGGTCTGGGTTTTGAGTTCGGTGAGTAGCTGTACAGCTTCTTCCAGTTCTTCCTTCTTTCCAGACTCCAGGCTCGATGAAACCAAATCCCTTGCGGCATCCAGTTTCAAAGTCAAACCTGCCATCGTCGGTCCGATGCCATCGTGCAGATCACGGCGGAGGCGATGACGTTCTTCCTCGCGGGCGGTGACGATCGTCTGCCTCGAACGCTGGAGGTCGGCAGTCAGCTGGGCGTTCCGCACCGCTGCTCCCGCCTGACGCGCCAGATTTTGGAGCAGCCGCATTTCCCCAGGTGTAAAGTTCTCCCCCGGGTTTCGAGGTGAGGCGAGTAATTCCCCGGTTGTTTCCCCTTGAAAGGTGAGGGGAAAAGCCACCGGTTCTGCTGTCTGCTGGCCAAATGCGGTAACCTGTTGACCCTTTAGCGTAATTCCAACAAAGGGGAGTCTCAATGTGTGGGCAATGGTCCTTACCAGAGCAGGCAACACTTGATCCGAGGGGAGTGCAGTCTCCATCTGTTTTCCCAAACGCGACAATGCTTCGATTGGATCATCCCGCTCGCCATAGATCAGCCGGTTGACGCGGCGTTGGAGTCGCTCGCGTAGGGGTTGGAAGAGCACCGCGATCAATCCGGTAGCGAGCAGGGTGATCAGCAGGTTGCCCTGTGCCTGCATCAATGTCCCCACGACGCCCACGATCAAAACGTAGATTGCGATGACACTGCCGGATAACGCACCATAAACAAGGGTACGGTTGATCAGAAAGTCGATATCATATAACCGGTAACGCATGACAGCGACTGTCAACGTGACGGGCAGGATCGCGGTGCCAAGGAACCATAGGCTCTCGCTTACCGGCAGCCACCATGGAACGAGGGATCCGGGCGGCAGATTCAACGCGATTGTCCATGGAATACCACTGATGAGGAAGACCAGGAATACCAGGCAAAAACCGTAAACCACCCACCGGGTCTGTTGGCGCTGCTCTGGCGTAGAAACATGCCTGTACCGATAAATCGGGATGTAAACCAGGGCAAAGAGGATTCCCAGCGAAAGGATAGTAAGTATCGCGTTGATGGGCCACGCCCAGGGAGCGGGCTCGCGAAAGAATGCTCCCCTGCTTCCCAACCAACTAATTGACATAAGAACCAGGGGGGCAGGCACCAGCCAGCGCGACCATGCGGGAATGAAACGACCGTCTGGGAAAAGCCCAATCAGCGCGATAGTGGCCGGCCCCAGGAAGAATGGCAACAACACAAATGAATTCACCCGCGCAGCCTCCGGCCAGAACGGCTCCAACATCTCGATGGAACCCGCAAACAAGATCCCGTGCGCCAGGAGATAGAACGCTAGGAATCGGCCCATAGGTTCGTTGAACTTTTTAATGAAGAGAAGACCAGCCAGGCTGAGAGAAAGAAGGGTCGAGGAAATGGAAACCAGTGAATTGAAATGATGGAAGGCCAGCATTGGCGGCGTTGGCTCGAAGACAAGGTGTGCACCAAGGTTGCCAATTGGCGTTCGGACCAGATACCCCGGCAGGGAAGCAAGGAGGATGGCCCCTGAATGGACGGCAGCCACGATCCACAAGGGTTTCAGCACGCGGTCCCATTCCTGGATATTGCCTCGTTTCGGCTCGGCTACTTGGACTGATGTACGCAACTGATCTTGATCCCGCTCCTCCTTGGCAGGAGACGCCGGGTGAAAGATGCGGTCTGCCCCGCGTTGGAATAAAGCCCGCATCGGCCTGTAAAGTACCCCGATCAATCCCGTGGCAATCAGCAGTCCCACCAGGTTCGGGCTGGTCCGGATTACCAGACCAGCGCCCCCGACGATCAGCACGTACAGACCAACCACACAGGCAGTGAGCGCGCTGTACACCAGCGTGCGGTTAAGGACCACATCTACATCCCACAGTCGGTAGCGCAGGATTGAAAGGGCAATGCTCAACGGGAGTAAGGGAATAAGGAGCGAGATCAACGGCCGACTGAAAAGGAGGAAATAAACGCGCTGTTCAGAAGGACCGCCAGGCGGCAGTATATTCGCAGCAAAGACCCAAATCAACATGACGGCCAGCGAACTTGCCAGCCCAAACAGGATCCACTTGGTTTGTTGCTGCTCCTCCGGCCCAGATACCCGGCGGTAGCGATAGATTTGGGCCGCCAGCCCCAGTCCGATGGTGACGAGCACTGGGAGTGTCCCAATTGCACCCACTCTGGTAGCTGTGCCCGCCAGTGGAGCTGTCAAGAGAGTAATCAGCCAACCAGTGATGCGGGCAGCCCTGCTCTGCAGCACGAAACGACCATCGGGAAAATAAAAGAGGAGCAGCATAATGGCAGCATAGCCTACCATGCCTAAGAAAGCCAAAAGCGGACGAGATGCTTGATAGGCTCTCCAAAGTGCATCATCGCTATCTGTAAAGAAAGCGGCACCAAGGTAGACGAGGGTGAAGGAAACCAGTAGTCCCATCCAGTCGGCCGATTTTCGCCAGGCAATGGTGCTTCCGATGATAAAGAACGCCAAAGCTATAGCGACGTTGGAAACCACAAAGAATCCGATGATGAAGCGAACCGGAAGATCAAGATTTTCCATCACCGCCAGGTCGCCGGCCGATAAGGCGAAGGGGTCGCACGTACCCCCGGGGCAGGTTGCAGGCATGCGAATCGAGTGCTCTATTGTGCCAATGATCCACAGTGCGATGGCTAGAACGATCAGGGTGAGCCATACGAACCGGATGGCGATTAACCTCCCTCCGGCAGACCCCGGTGAGATCGTATTTGTGCCCGTCTGGGCTTTCTCAGACGGCATCGGTTTCATGTTTACATTATAGAACAAAACTAACCCTCAGCAGGACGATGCCAATCACCAGGCTTAGAAGGGCCAGAAGAAAGGGCGTCATAAAACCAGCGCCTGGGACAAGGAAGACGATTACGTAGAACGGCGAAACGTGGTGGGTTCATTCGAAATCTCCTTGAATAAGCGATTTGCCTAGCCAGATGGCCCAGGCAGGATAACCAAGAAAAGCTATCAATCCTCCGACGAGGCCAGGTATAGCGATAGGATTCCGGAGAACTGCCCAGGGCGGGTCGAATTCGAGAGCACCACGTGCCATTACCAACGCAGCAAGCAGAACTAACCCAACGCCGACCATGATTCCGAGCCAGACCATGCGCCTCAGCAGAATCGGATCGCTCCGCCCCAGGATATTCAGCCCGATGATCCAAATGCCTATCAGACCCAGGCCCGCAAGGACAGGGCGGAGGGATTGTTCAAACTCAATGCTACCAAGAACCAGCATCCCTGAAGCCCCTGCTACCAGGAACACACCGATTACGCTTAATACAAGCGCCAAGCTGTTCCACCAATTGCTCACGTCCTGATATCGTCGGTACATAGCCAGAGCGTAGGGCAACATCAATAGGACCATCAACGTGTTGGCTAAGTCGCTGAGTGTCCCAAATGGCTGGCCGATTGAGAAGAAGAGTCCAACGAAAACCAATTGCAAGATCCATGCAATGGCACTCGTAATTGCCGACCTGCCTGCGAACACAAGTGATCGGGATGAATCGGTTATATTCTTCATCTCTGCGGTGTCATGTTTCTCATCAAAGTCAAGCCTACCCATAAATCCACGAAATCACCGTCCCTTCCGCGAGCGCACCGATCAGT
>DASTFG010000203.1:0-7248 GCA_035708785.1 Anaerolineales bacterium | reverse complement strand
GAAGTAATCGTCGAAGAAGGCGTCCGCATCGTAATCGGGTTTCCAGCCCCATTCTGCGCGCGCGAGCGTATCGTCCACGTCTTCGGGCCACGAATCGACGATGCCCTGGCGGCGCGGGTTCGGCGCGAAGGTGATCTGCGCGCCGGGAAAGGCTCTGAGGGCGCGGTCACGGAATTGACCTGCCGTGAGGGAGAATGCAGCAATATTATAGACGTGATGGTTCAGCTTCCGGCGCGGCACATCCGTCAGCATGAGCAGGGATTTGATCGCATCGGGCATCGCCATGAACGAGATCTTTGTATCCTCACGAACGAAACAGGCGTACGGCTCGCCCTGCGCGGCGGCATGCAGCATCTCGGGGCCGTAGTCGCTCGTCCCACCGCTGGGGAGGGTAAAGGCGGAGATCAGGCCCGGGAAGCGGATGGCGCGGAAGTCCAGCATGTGAGGCGGGTTTTCATCCAGATGCTTTTGCCCGTAATATTTGCTGTAATAGATCCCCAGTTTTTCGCAGTAGAGTTTGTTGCATCCATACATCGTATGAGGGGCGTTGGATACATCTTCCTTTACCGCTCCCTTGGCCTTCTTCAGCTTCAAATTTCCCATCCCATAAACTGCAATTGAGCTTGGGAATAAGAACTTTACAGACTTCTGGTATTTCTCCGAGCGGTAGGCCGCGAGCATCAGCAATTGCATGGTGCCCTCTACGTTGATGCGATGCGCCTCCTCGCTCGACACCTCCGCCTTCGATGAGAGCGAGGCCGCCAGGTGGAAGATCAGATCGAAATCATAATCGTAGAAGGTCTTGATCTTGTAGACCAGATCCCCCTGGACATGCTCGGCTGACATGGCCTTGATGCTTTCGGGCAATGGCGTTAGGTCCGCGGTTACGATCCGGTAGCATCCCTTTTGCGCCAACCCCTGGACAAGAGCCTGACCTATCTCACCACATGCGCCGGTCACCAGCACGAGCTTTTCGGTCATACAGTCTCCTCATGTGTTGCAGATGCCGCGTTCATCTCGGGGCTCTTTCCGCTTTACATCTTTCATCAGGTACAATCAAGTCCCAAAATTGACGCCTGCCGCGAAGATTGATTTTCGGCATTATTGTACAACAGCTTGCAAAAATTCCTTCACGAAGTTTGTCATTATTTCCTTATGAGAATGAAACCATACCGATTTGTACCACTTGCATTGACATTTCTGCTGGTTGCCTGCCTGCCACTCGAAGCGGCTCCGCCAACCGGAACACCACGCTCCACCCCGACGGAGACGCCGCCTCAAACGCCGACCATTGTCTGGTTCCCTCCCTCGGCGACGCCCACGCGGCTGACGTTTCCCACCTACACCGCCACACCGGAGATGAGTCCCGGCATCGGCGCGGTGACCCTCAGCGATGATTTCTCGGACGATTCCGCCTGGGACACTGCCGCTTCCAATCAGGGCAGCGCCGCGATCGGCCGCAACCGCCTGACGCTTGCAGTACAGCCGGGTGTGTACCTGGAGAGCGTACGCCGCGATCTGAACCTGGGAAATTTTTACGCCGAGATCACCGCGCGTCCGAGCCTGTGCCGCGGGGGTGACAGCTATGGCATCCTGGTGCGCGGGACAGGACTGAATTATTACCGCTTCATCCTGTCCTGTGATTCCCAGGTACGCGCGGAGCGTGTCAATGCGGGCGTCAAGCTGCCCATCTATGAGCCGGTCCCCAGTGGGGACGCGCCGCCCGGCGCGCCGGGTGAGGTACGCATCGGTGTCTGGGCAGTTGGGAGCGACATCAGACTCTTCCTGAACGGACGTTACCAGTTCGGCATCAACGATAAAAGCTTTGCAAGCGGCGCGCTCGGGGTCTTCGTGCGCTCAGAGGGTGAGACGCCTATGAGCGTGACGTTTTCCGACTTAAAAGTGTATGGGGTAGATTACACCCCGCCGACAAGCACGCCCGTTCCGTAAGGGGAATTCTTCCTCGAGGAATTGTCAAAATTGTTGGGTGGCATCTGAGCGGTTGACCCTACGATATAATCTCGCCATGGCCTCCAATAAGCTGAACGATCTCGATCCAAAGTCCTGGCTGAAGTTCCAGAAGTCCTGGTTCCTCCACAACCCGCCGCCGCGTAAGAAAGGCGTGCTGGTGCACCCCGCCAAATTCCCGGAGACGATGGCGCAGGAGTTCATCGAGTTCTTCACGAAGAAAGGCGAGACCGTCCTCGACCCGATGGCAGGGACGGGCTCTACACTTGTCGCCGCGCTGCGCGCCGGACGGAATAGTTATGGGATTGAGTTGAATCCAAAATATACAGAGATTGCAAAGCAGATCATCAAAGAAGAACGAAACTCACTCGGCGATCAAGTCGTAAATCTAAAATCTGAAATCGTAAATGGAGACGCCGCACAGCTTGCCAGTTTCCGATTACCGACAATTGATTATGTCCTGACGAGTCCGCCCTACTGGGATATGCTGCATGCCAGGGGCTCAGAGACCCAAAAGAAGAGGCGTGCTTCTGAGGGGCTGGATGTCCACTATTCGGATGATCCCAATGACCTGGGAAATATTCGCGATTATGAGGAATTCTTGGGGAAATTGGTTGAGATCTATAAAGGACTAAAGTCCTTACTACGGGAGAAGGCGTATCTCACGATTGTTGTCAAGAATGTGAAGAAAGGCGGCAAGATCTATCCGCTGGCATGGGACATCGCCCGCGAGCTCGGCAAGACGTATACGCTGAAAGACGAAAAGATCTGGGTCCAGGATAACCAGCGTCTCTCGCCGTTCGGGCTAGGCTCCGCCTGGGTGAGCAATACCTTTCATCACTATTGTTTGCAGTTCAGGAATGAATAATCCTTATCCGTGATCTCTTCCTCCGACTTTCTGCACCTCCCTTACACCCGCGACCTGACCGAGGGCGGGATCGCCTACGCGGTCCGTTCGCTGGCATACACCTTTAACCGCATGGGCGGGTCGCCGTACGAGCGCCTGCGGCGCATTGTGGCCGGCGTGGCAGTGGAGCTTGCGTTCCGGCGCTATCTTTCGGAGCACGACATCCCGTACGATGTGATGGGCGCGACGCCGTTCACCGACCCGGATAGATATGACGTTTCACTGGGCGGCCGGCGCTGTGACATCAAGTCTTTCCTGATCACCTATCGTGAGCAAATTTCGGGCATGCGGCGCAGTCCGGACATCGTATTGCAGGCCCCCGCGCTGGTACCCTCCGACCAGCATGCAGGGGATGGGCACTCGGATTATGACCTGTACCTTTTTGCCTTCCTCCCGGGATTGGTCAGCACTTATCTGGACGAGCTGAAGAAGGTGGTTGCAGCCAACCAGCCGCATTATCTGATCCATGCCATGCCTGAATCCTGGGCGCGTCCGTCCGTGTGGTGCCCGCTTGGCAGGCTGGTCCTGAAGTCGGAATCCGAGCAGACTCATACTGTCGAAATCGGCGGGCAGGATGAGGGGCGCCAGATGCGGTCGCGCCTGGTCGAGGTCCCAGCACGGACCCGGGTCGAGCTCGAGGCCGGATTCTTTTCCCTGAGCTATGTCCATGTCACGTCTCTGCCGGATGCCCGGATCGGCATCCACAGCCCGGTGCGCCGGGAAACTCATCTGATCGGCGGGACGGACTGGGGGAATATTTGGGTCTACGGGCTGGGGATCCTGCTGGCAGGTTACCTGACGCGTGAAGAATTTTCCCGCCGCGCCAGTCCAATTCAGGCCGGTGCACGTATATTTCAATATAACCGAACCCGCACAAAAAATCTGGCCGTGCCTGTGGCAGATCTGAAACCACTCTCCGAACTCTTTGCCCGTGTGAAGGCATGGAATATGTAATTACAGGTGATCGATGAAAGTAAAACGACTCGTATTTGGTGTCTTGGTCCTTTCGCTGCTGGCGTGCAACTACGTGACGCAGATGGTCTTCCCGCCAACCGCCACACCTACTCCTACTCTCACACCAACTGCTACCACTACTCCCACTCCCACACCTGAGCCTCTCAAGCCAGCCTTTATCCCGCCTGAGTGCTCAGCCTTCCCGCTCGCGACCATTTCTCCTGAGATCGCAGCGCAACCCCTCCCGAGTGTGGAAACCGTTGAAATTTCGCAGGGCGAGCAAATGCGAATCCTCAGGGAAATCTCAAGGATTGTCCAGGATGTGTACGTATACACGGACTATAATGGAAAGGACTGGAACGAGATCGAGGCCAGGTATATCGCGAAAGTCGAGTCGGGGCTGGATACGGACTCTTTCTATATGGAAATGCAGGCCATGATCAACGAGCTGGGCGATGAGCATTCGGCCTTTATCTCACCGATTGCGGTCGAAGAGGCGAATGCGGAGCTGCAAGGGGAGCTGGAATTTGTTGGTATAGGTATCTACGCGCAGCCCGATTTTGAACGGCAGCGAATGATTGTGATCTCGACCTATCCCGGTTCGCCCGCCGAGTATGGCGGCATCCAGCACCACGACAGCATCTTGCTCGTGGATGGACTGCCGCTCACAGAAGACACAGGAAACCGTCTGCGCGGACCGCGCTGTTCTGCCGTCGTACTGACCGTGCAATCGCCCGGTGAAACGCCGCGCGATGTCATGCTCCTCCGCTACGACATCGAGGGGAACATTCCGATCGATGCCCGTCTGGTTACTACTACGGATGGATCGCAGGTCGGTTATATCTTCATCCCATCTTTTTTTGACGAGACACTCCCCGGGCAGATCGAAGAGGCCCTGAATCAGTTCGGCCAGCTAGACGGCCTGATCCTGGATGTGCGCATGAACGGCGGCGGGAGCAGCAGCGTGGCTTACCCGATCCTGGAGTACTTTACGAATGGCACGCTTGGCGAGTTCGTCAGCCGCACAGACTCCCGGCCACTCACCATCGACCCGAATCCGGTCCAGAACTCGCAGAGCGTTCCTCTCGTCGTCATGGTCAGCGAGGATACGGCCAGCTTTGGGGAGATCTTCGCGGGCGTGCTCAAGGATTCGGGCCGCGCCAGAGTCGTGGGTGAGACGAGTCTGGGGAACGTGGAAGTGCTGCACGGATATAACTTCGAGGACGGCTCTCAGTTGTGGATCGCATCGGAGACGTTCAGTTCCGCGTTTTCAGATGCTAACTGGGAAGAGACCGGCATCATCCCGGATGTACATGCCTTTGCAGAATGGGACACGTTCTACTTCGATACCGATCCATCGATTGCGGCGGCGCTGCAATTGTTGGGACATTAGGTGGAAGAGTTTCGAGCCAGCCTGGAGGAGCGTGTCGACGATCGGGAGTGGAGCCTGCTGTGGGGAGTCTCCGGCGAGCCGCTCCTCCTCAACCGGAATGGTTTTGAGTTGATGGATGGCTACACGAGGTATACAGTCTTGAAACGCCACGGGCAAAAAGAAGCGTATGCGTTGTGGGGTTGCTTGACAATGCCAGCTCCCAGCGCCGTCCCCGGAGCTGGCATTGGATAGCAATCGCCGCCGAGGACGGCGGCTGGAGTGCAGTTGGGTATTAAGTTTGTCTCATACTCCTCTGGTACACTCTCCCGCATGTCGAAGCGAAATATCGGATGGGCAGGCGCAGGGTTGCTGCTGTTTGCCGTACTCCTTTATCAAATCCCCGCGGTCAACAGCCGCGTCGCCTGGCGATATGAGGTGGGGAGAACATACCTCAGGAATATACTCAACCCGGTCGGCGAGGTACCCACGGCCATCCCGAATCCGACGGGCACGCCGACACCCACGAGCCTCGCCAGCGCGACAGCAGCCCACACTCCAACGGGCACGGTCGCCGCAACTCCTATTCCTGCAACCCCCACGCTTGCACCGCCTCCCGCGCAAGCATCTCTTGCCTCCCCGCCCTATGAAAAGCAGACCCCCAACAACTGCGGTCCCGCCGCGCTCTCGATGATGCTGCACATGTTCGGCTGGAGTGGCGACCAGACGACCATCTCGGAGGTCATCAAGCCCATCAACGGCGACCGCAATGTCAACCCGGAAGAGATGGCATACTGGGTGCGCAATTACGCGGGCTGGCTGCGCATCGAGTACCGCGTCGGCGGCGAGCTCGAAACGCTCAAACGCCTGATCGCGGCAGGATATCCCGTCATCATCGAAGGCACCACGTCGCTTAATCCCGACGACACCGGCTGGCCCGATGACGATCTATGGGCCGCGCATTACCTGCTCCTGACCGGCTATGACGACGCGACCCAGACATTTACCGCCCAGGACCCCTACCGCGGTCCGGACAAAAAGATTCCTTATGAGCAGCTGGAAGCAGAGTGGAAGCCGTTCAATTACGTCTACATGGTCGTCTATCTTCCGGAGCGGGAAGAGCAGATCAAGGCTCTGCTCGGCTCGGACTGGGACCCGTCCATCAACCGGCAGAAGGCCTTGGACCGGGCCCGGGCTGCCACCGAGGCAGACCCGTCCGACGCGTTCGCCTGGTTCAACGTCGGCAGCAATCTCGTTTACTTCGAACAATACCCCGAGGCCAACGTTGCCTACGACAAGGCCCGCGAGCTCGGCCTGCCGCAGCGGATGTTCCGCTACCAGTTTGGCCCCTTCATCGCCAACTTCCAGGCTCTGCGCACGGATGATCTACTGGCTCTCACGGATTATGCCCTGCAGCGGACAGAGATGTCCGAGGAAGCCTGGCTCTGGCACGGCTGGGCGCTTTATCGCAAAGGCGATACCCCCGGCGCGATCGAGGACTGGCGCAAAGCATTATCCGTCCGCCCGGGATATGAAGATGCGCTGTACGCGCTGAATTTCGTCGGCGCGGCGCCGTAGTACGCTGACGCTCTCAGCGCTGACCTCCCATATTAATGGCCGCCAGGGACGGCGGCGTGAGCAGTGTTGCATTATGAAGAATTTGATTGCTGCAATCTTGTTCATCTCTCTCCTCTCCGCTTGCTCCGGCACACAAATCCCTATCGCCCAGCCAACATCGCTTCCCACGATTCCCCCCGGAACAGCTCCATCAGCAACGTCTGAAATTCCCAATCCATCACCCGATGCAGATCCAACGGTTGCGCCGGCGATCGCCTCCTCTCCGACGGCTGAACCCCTGAGCGAACGCGTTTCTCCAGTAGATGGTATGCCACAAGTCTATATTCCTGCGGGCACGCTCAGCAGGGGGGGTATGGATGTGCGCCGTGCGCCGAACGAGCTTCCCGTGCACGATGTAACCCTCGACGCGTTCTGGATGGACCAGCTCGAGGTCACAAATGGGATGTTCGCTTTATGCGTCGGGGCGGGGAAC
>DASTFG010000202.1:0-3715 GCA_035708785.1 Anaerolineales bacterium | reverse complement strand
CCTGGAAGAGTATCTTTGGCAACAGCGGGCCGCGCCCCGTTACCTTGGAAGGTCAAGGTCTGGCTGGTATCAAACTTCTTGGCCAAACATAATGGCGGTACATAGCCCGGCTTGCAAATCGTAGCCTGTAATTCCTGGGTACTCGTTGGCAGAATGGGACCGACACCGGAAACCTCTACCTGTGTTGGCGAAGGGTCGAGCGCGGTCTCCAGGAGTTGGCGATTTCCCATAATGGCGGCGAAAAATGCAATCACAAGAACACTGGCAACCACCAGCGATGTGCGCATTGCCTTCATCATTGGCGTCAACGGAACACTGCTTATGAAGCGAAAGCCGTCCTGGATTGCAGAACGCAATGCCTCTAACAGGCTCACATTGCCCGCCCGGCGAATCTGACGGACGAAGGCTGCCCTTCTCGCAGTCAGCAGTTTTGAAGGGTATGCAAACTTGGCTGCCTTCAAGCTCCCCAAAAGCTCGATCACCTCTTGATCCTGTGCAGCCAGTTCTTCATCAGCCTGAACCTGGCGCTGGCGCGCGATCTGAGCCACAAACCTCGCCCGCTGCGCGCTCAGCAGCTCCGGAGGATATTCCACCTTGGCGGATTTGAGACTCTCCAGGATTCTAATGATGCTCTCTTCTTGAGAAGTCTTTATTTCCTTAACGCCCACGTCACGCCGCTGTGCAACCTGCTTAATGAAGGCTGCCCGCCGTGCATCCCGTAACTCCGGCGGATATTCGGCCTTCAGAGACCTCAAACGTTCCAGGATCTCGATGATCTCTTGATCTTGTTGAGACGACGTTGATTTCACGTTAGCTTACCTTGTCATCCAAAACCTTGCGCAACTTCGCAATTCCACGACTCTGGATCACCTTAACATTATAAACCGGTTTTCCAATAATGTCTGCTGTCTCACGCAGGCTAAAGCCCTCGAGGAACCGCAGAATGATCACATGTCGCTGATCTTCTGTCAAATCGTTCCTGACGGCCAGGGCTAAAGCCTCCGATAGCATTCTACTCTCCAGACTTGGAAAAGCTGTACGTCCATTTGCTTGTACGATTTCGATAACCTCAAGCGGCGCCTTACGATGATTATTTCGGGCCTCATCCACGATGAGGTGATACGTCATTTGATAGAGGTAGGAACGCAGATTGCTGTTTGGTCCCTTTCCAGCCGCCAGTTGGTCCAGAAACTTTGCGAACACATCCCCCACAATATTATCTGCCGCCATAGGATCGCTGCATAGCCGTAATGCGTAATTATACAGCGCGGCTGAATAGAGATCAAAGATTGCTACCAGCGCCTCCTCTTTCATACTCCTGGCAGCTTCCAGCAGAGTAGTATCAGTCTCCATTGGAACCATCGCCAGGAATCTGGTGAGCTACTATCAAGACGGGGATGGGAGCACAAAGGTTACATACATCCATTGCCATGTGTTCGTATAACCGGCTGAAAGCAGTGTGATCTACCTCATCTTAGCACAAAACGGTCACCGCTCACCTGACACTTTAACAACAGATTCGGGAAGAGACTACGGCCGTTTTGTTCCGTGCGCATCTAAGTATACGTTCCTTTGCTTAAAGGATTAGGCGACAGTTGTACTGTCGCCTAACTCTAAACGACGATGCTCACCAGCCGTCTTTGTGCCAGGATCACCTTCCTTGGCTGCTTGCCTTCCAGATACTTCTGTACCTGTTCGCTCGCCAGTGCCGCGGACTTGATCTCTTCCTCGCTTGCCCCCGCCTGGACCGTGATACGGTCGCGCACCTTGCCGTTGATCTGAACGGGAAGCTCGATCACATCTTCTTTTGCGGCCACCTCGTCCACCTGGGGCCAGGATTGCTGGTGGACCGAATAGGGCTTGCCCAGCTGGTTCGTCCACAGCTCTTCCGCAATGTGCGGCGCGATGGGCGCCAGCATTTTCAGGTAGATCTCCGTGGCTTCGCTCCACTCAGGTGTGCCGGCCGCGCCCGCCTCGCGTGCCCTGTACATTTCGTTCAGCAGCTCCATCAGTGAAGAGACAATCGTATTGAACTCGAACTGTTCAAAGTCACTCGTCACCCTGCGCAAGGTCTGGTGGACGCGCCGGCGCAGAGTCCGCCTGGTTTCATCGGAAGCGGCTTCCTGGGGGGTCCGGGTATTCCCGTCGCCGGACTCCGTAAATAGAGCCCACACACGGCGCAGCCAGCGGAAAGTCCCTTCGATGCCTGTCGAGTTCCACGGGCCGCCCTCCTGCCAGCGATAGGCAAACATCAGATAGGCGCGCAGCGCGTCCGCGCCGTACATGGCGACCAGTTCGTCCGGAGCGACCACGTTGCCGCGGCTCTTGGACATTTTCTCATTATCTTCCCCCAGGATGATGCCTTGATTGCGCAGCTGTAGCATCGGCTCATTGCCTTCGACAATGCCTGCATCGCGCATGGCCTTGTGGAAAAAGCGAGTGTATAACAGGTGCATGGTGGCATGCTCGATGCCGCCGGTGTAGGTGTCCACGGGCATCCAGTAGTTGTATTCGGTTTCGTCGAATGGACCCTGATCGTAATCGGGCGACAGATAGCGCAGATGGTACCAGGACGAGCACATAAACGTGTCCATCGTATCGGTTTCGCGCACGGCAGGTTCGCCGCAGATCGGGCAGGTGGTGCGCTTCCACGTCGGATGTAGCTTCAGGGGGCTTTCACCGGTTGGCTTCCACTCCACATCATCCGGCAGGGCGATCGGCAATTGTTCTTCCGGCACCGGATTCCACCCATGCGTTTCACAATAGACCATCGGGATCGGCGCGCCCCAGTAACGCTGGCGCGAGATCAGCCAGTCGCGATAGCGGTAATTTACTGCGCGCTTGCCAATGCCCTTCTCCTGCAGCCATTCGGTCACAGCCCTGATGGCAGGATTCTTCATGCCCTTTTCATTGGTCGCCGGTGTCCCGTTGAATGGACCGCTGTTTATCATGATGCCCTCATGCTCGTGGGCATGTTCCATGGTTTTGCCGTCCAACTCCGGTGTGGTCGGACGGCCGTCCGCGCCTACAGGCTGGATCACCGGAACAATGGGAAGATCATATTTGCGCGCGAATTCGAAATCGCGTTCATCGTGCGCGGGGACGGCCATGATCGCGCCTGTCCCGTAGGACATCAGGACGTAGTCCGCGATCCAGATCGGGATGCGCTCACCGTTGACCGGATTGATGGCATAACCGCCTGTGAAGACACCGGTCTTCTCCCGGCCGACAGCCTCACGCTCGATCTCAGACTGGCGGGCGGCCTGCCTTTTATATTCATCCACTGCCGGCCTCTGTTCAGGCGTTGTGATCTTATCCACCAGCGGATGCTCCGGCGAAAAGACCATGAATGTCGCACCCCACAACGTGTCCGGGCGGGTTGTAAAGATTTCGATGGGGTCGCCGGTTTTATCGTCCCCGAAGGGGGCCGTTTTGAATATGACCGACGCGCCTTCACTTCTTCCAATCCAGTTGGTTTGCAGTGTCTTGACGCGTTCTGGCCAGTCCAGGTCCTCGAAATACAGCAACTCATCGGCATACTGTGTCGCTCTGAAGAACCACTGTTCCAGATCCTTCTTGACGACGGGCGTGCCGCAGCGCTCGCAGACGCGATTCTCCCCGACGACCTGTTCGCGCGCCAGCGTCGTGTTGTCTTTGGGGCACCAGTCGACAGCGGACATCTTGCGATACGCCAGTCCCTGTTTGAACAGTTGGA
>DASTFG010000201.1:0-24640 GCA_035708785.1 Anaerolineales bacterium | reverse complement strand
CTTGATAAGGCAGCACTACGCGGGGAGCCGTCCTACGTCTGGCGAGCGGGGCAGCAGCGCAGACTCGAAATGATCGTCCGCGCCGCGGGCGAACGAATTCACGGCTGCATACTGGAAAACGGCTGCGGTGTTGGAATGTATGTCAAACACCTCTCCCCATTTGGGGATACAGTCATCGGTTTGGAATATGACTTCGAGCGCGCGGCCGAAGCCCAGGGAAACTCCCCTTACATCGTCAACGCCGCGGGGGAATCCCTCCCGCTCCCTTCCGATTCCTTCGACCTGGTCCTCAGCCATGAGGTGATCGAACACGTCCAGGATGACCGCGCCGCGATCCGAGAGATAGTGCGCGTATTGAAACCAGGCGGCCGTCTGGCTTTGTTTTGTCCAAATCGGGGTTATCCGTTCGAGACGCACGGGATTTACTGGAAGGGGAAATACTATTTTGGCAACAAATTTCTTGTAAATTATTTGCCGCGCGCTTTAAGAGACAAACTGGCTCCCCATGTACGCGCATACTCAAAGAAAGATTTACTGAGATTATTCGATGGGTTACCTGTCAGGTACATCGAGCGCACGATCATCTTTGGAGCATACGATAACATCATCGCCAGATTTGGCATCCTTGGAAAAGCGTTGAGAAGTATTCTGCAATTCCTGGAAAGAACACCGTTCAAGATTCTCGGTCTATCCCATTTCTGGGTGGTGGAGAAGCTTGCGAGCCAAGGGACAGGGATCAGGGAATAAGATGATCGACTCTGAACAGTTCCATCGAATCACTGTAGCCATGCCCATGCTTCAACGCGCCGACGACGCGCTGATCAATGAACTAAGGCGCCAAGCCTATTTTGCAAAAATTCCCGCGGGACAGGATGTATTTGTCGAGGGAGACCGCGTGGATGGAATTGCATTATTGATTTCAGGTGTTGTGCGCGTCTATAAGATCGGCGAAACCGGGCGTGAGATCACACTATATCGCTTCGGTCTCGGGCAAAGCTGCATCCTCACGGCAAATGCCATTCTGAGCCAAAGATCTTTTCCGGCCATCGCTACCGTGGAGGAGGATGCCGAAGCCGTAATGATCCCTGCAGGTGTGTTTCGTGATTGGGTGAAGCGTTTTGATTTGTGGCGCGAGTTCGTTTTCGACTTGCTCTCCGATCGCCTCTCTACAGTCATGGCAGTTGTCGACGAGGTGGCATTCAAGCGCATGGATCGTCGCCTTGCCGGGTTATTGCTTGGCCAGGCGAGGGTCCAGAACCCGACCCGGATGACGCATCAGGAACTGGCGGCAGAATTGGGGAGCTCGCGTGAGGTGATCAGCCGCATCCTGGAGGACTTTTCCCGCGAAGGGTTGATCGAAACAGGCCGGGGAACCATCCAGGTACTGGACTTTGAGGCCTTGGAATCCCGTTCTGTTCTGTGACTTAGTCACCGACAGAATTCGCCATATCTCCTACAATGTGGATATCAAATTCATCAAAAGGAGATATACCATGAAACGCAACTTGTCTGATACTGACCGCATCATTCGTGTCTTGCTCGCCGCGGTGTTCGCCTACCTGTATTTTGGCGGCATCGTGACCGGCATGTTGGGCATCCTGCTCGTTGTTCTCGGCGGAGTCTTCCTGCTGACAGCTGTGCTCGGCTTCTGCCCCCTCTATGTGCCCTTCCGGTTCAGCACATACAAAGGTTAGATCATTCAACAGCGAAGCGTGCTATATAACCAGAGACCTGGCCGTTTGTGACCAACTGAGCGAAACCGGAAAGAGCTGAACCAGTGAGCCAACCATTTCTGGATTGGCTCACTGGTGTATACTCTTAGAAAGATGCCCAGTCCGACTCTGCCCAAACGCTGACATCGGGCACACCGTCGAAGAGCGCGCCGAAGGCCTCGGCCACTTGCGGATCGCCCAGGAATTTCTGCAGCCCTTCCAGGTTGTTCCAGCGGTCGATGGCCATGAATTGGGACGGATCCTGCGGGTTAAGATGCGCCTTATGCCCAATCGCCCCCATCGGACGCGTCATCGCAGATAACTTCTCGACGGTTGCATCGTGAGCCATCTGCGCTTCCTGCGGAGTACCCTTGAGCTTTCCTCGTACAATGGTTACGTAGTTCATTCTATACTCCTTTTGTTGGTTGGTCTTAATAGATAAGACGGGAGATCAAGCAAAAAATGTGCGCTCGAATGGAAACCTGTACCCAACCGCACATTTTTATCCCTCTGAGCCGTCATATTGACTGAAGTTTGCACACGAGCAGCCTGATGATGAACAATTCTGTTCCGGACCCGAGGCAGCATGACAGCCGTCTGGCAGCAGCCAGGAACGGGGACAAAGAGCAGTTCAGTGAACTGACCGAACCATATCGGCGCGAATTACAGATTCACTGTTACCGAATCCTGGGGACTTTACAGGAAGCTGAAGACTTGGTGCAGGAAACTTTCCTGCGCGCCTGGAGACGGCTTGACACGTACCAGGGCCGCGCTTCCTTTCGAGCCTGGCTCTACAAGATAGCGACCAATGCCTGCCTGGATGTTCTGGACCGGAGGCACCGTCGCCTGCTGCCGATGGAGCTCTATCCTGCTTCTGACCCCAATGGGATGATCGAGCCGCCTTCTTCAGAGATCGCCTGGCTGGAGCCTTTTCCGGATGAATGGCTGGTCGATCAAGCTGCTGACAACCCCGAAGCTCGATACTCGTTACATGAAAGTGTCTCCCTTGCGTTCCTGACAGCATTGCAGGCTTTGCCCCCACGCCAACGCGCCGCGCTCATCCTGACCGATGTTCTGGACTGGCCCGCTCGTGAAGCGGCGGAGTTATTGGAGACAAGCGTTTCCTCCGTCAACAGTGCCCTCCATCGAGCGCGGGTTACATTAGCTAAACACTATCATCGTCAGATTCAGGAAGATACGATCCGCAGTGAACCTGACGAGCGCACACAAGTACTGCTTGATCAATATGTGAAAGCCTGGCAAACCGCAGATGTTGAGAGATTGGTCGCCTTATTGAAGAAAGATGCCGTCCTTGCCATGCCGCCCTCGCCTTCCTGGTATCGTGGCAGGGAGGCCATCCGCGTCTTTGCAGCCAAGACGGTACTGGCAGATCAGGGCATGTTCGGGGGAAAAGCACAGGGCCGCTGGAAACTCATTCCGCTGCGCGCAAACGCGGCACCCGCCTTCGCCATCTATCAACGCGCCAAAGAAGGAGAATATCAATTCTCAGGGATTCATGTGCTGACCATCCAGGCGCATCGGCTCACCCAGATTGCATGTTTTATGGATCATTCCCTATCGCGATACTTTGGGGTGCCACCGCAAATGGATCGATGGAACCAGAGCGCATTTCCCCGTGAGGTGTTCTGAAAGATTACTTCAACGGCTTTCTGAAATCATAGATCCCATCTTTTATTTCCCACTTCTCTTTACAGATCGAGCATTCGATATATGCCTTCTTGTCCACCAATAGCGTGGAACCGCACTCGGGACATTTGAAGTAAGACAAGGTAGCACTTTGTCTTATAGGTGGGACGCTTCGCGCATCCCGCGCTACGACCTTTGCTTTCAAAAACACACTGGGCGATAGCTGCCACCACGCGCCAGTCCATTGGAACAGAGAATCCAGAAAAACAAGAATACCTGTCGGAATCATGCGCTTTAGAATCCCCATACGGAAGTGGGAAAGTGTTAAAGTTCTTTCGATCTCAAACCCAAGCTTTCGCAGCCAGGCACGGACTGCCCGGGGATGAAAGTCGAAATTCAGTTTTACGAACTCGACGGGCTCCAGCGTAAACGGACTCCACGCCTGCCTGCCAAGCAGATAGCGCAGGATGGCCTTGAGATGCAGCTTATTCGCAAACTCGAGGATAAATGTCCCACTGGGGTGTAAAACGTTCCGCACTTGCTCCAATGCTTTGGGCGCGTCCGCCATGTGGTGCAGCGTACGGATCATCGTTGCCGCGTCGAACAAGCCCTCTACGAACGGCAGACGGTAGGCATCTGCCGCGACGTAGATATATCGATCGGATCTGCCCAGTCGCTGCTGGGCCTTTTCCAGTTGCGTGCGCGAATAATCGAGCAGGACAATGCGGTCAAAGCCGAGGTAGCGCGGCGTGTTTCGCCCGGCACCTGCCCCGAGCTCCAGCAGGAGGTGCCCGCTTTTGGGCAGGAGGCGCTTGAGAGCGATCGCCTCGGCTCGGTCTTCGTATTCGCGCCCGCCCTGGTCCCAAAACGATGATTGGTAATCTGAGCCTTCGTAGTTGCATACAGGAGGGGTCGTCTTAGGCATAAAAAAAGAGTCGGGCAATTGTACCCGACTCCTGAGAGGCAGACGAATCTAATGGCCGTTCCAGCCGCGCCCGATCGCACGATAGTTGAACCCCATTTCCCTCATCAAGGCGGGATCATAGATATTGCGGCCATCGTAGATCACGGGCGTCTTGAGAATATCCTTGACCTTTTCGAGGTCGAGCTGCTTGAACTCATTCCAGGGCGTGACCACGATCAGGGCGTCGCAGCCCTGCGCCATATGATACACATCGTCGAAGATCTCTACCGCGGGCATGAGCGGCGCCGCGGTCCGGCGCGCCACCGGGTCATAGCCGCGCACCCTGGCACCCGCAGCAACCAGATCATTGGAGATATCGACAGAAGGGGCATCGCGCATATCGTCGGTGTTCTCTTTGAACGCAAGCCCAAGCATGCCAATCGTCTTGCCTTTCAAGCTTCCACCCAGCAGTTCCTCGACATGTCTCGTGACAGCCTTACGGCGGTCGTAGTTGACCTTCACCACATCGTTCAAAATCCGCGGATTGAGCCCATTCTCCTTGGCCATGTAGGCCAGCGCCTGCACATCTTTTGGGAAGCACGATCCGCCCCAGCCCAGGCCCGCATCCAGGAAGTAACGGCCAATGCGGGCATCGTAACCCATGCCCGCGGCCACTTCCTTCACGTCCGCGCCGACGAGCTCGCACAGGTCGGCCAGTTCATTGATGAATGAGATCTTTGCGGCCAGGAACGCGTTGCTGGCATATTTGATCATTTCAGCGGTGCGCAGGTCTGTGATCACGATCGGGGCCCGGAGCGGCAGGTGCAGCTGGGCAACCTTGTCCGCGGCATCCCGGTCGAGGGAACCGATCACGTTGCGGTGCGGGCTCATAAAGTCCGCGATGGCCGAGCCCTCGCGCAGAAACTCCGGGCAGGAAACCACCGCAAAGTCAATCGGCTTGGGCTGGGCGCTCTTGACGATATCGGCGACCCAGTCCCCGGTCCCGATCGGCACCGTGGACTTGTTGATGATGATGAGCGGTGCGGTCATGTTCTGGGCAATCGCCCGCGCGGCCGCGTCCACATATTGCAGGTCCGCATTGCCATCCACACCCGAAGGAGTGCCGACCGCGATGAAGGCGAATTCCACGCCCTTCAACGCCTCGGCATAGGAGGTGGTGAAAGATAACCTGCCGGCCTTCACGTTGCGCCTGACCAGCTCCTCAAGACCCGGCTCATAAATGGGCATAATGCCCTTCTTGAGATTCTCGACGCGTTCTTCATCGACGTCGAGCGCGACCACGCAGTTGCCCAGATCGGCGAAGCAGGCTGCGGTCACCAGACCCACGTAGCCCACGCCGACGACACAAATTTGTTTCATTCTTTTACCTCTCTCTATGACGAATTATTCACGGACAGCCGCCTGCCTCAGCAAACCGGCTATAGTATCCATGACCCAAATCAAGGAAATAGGTTACGCTTCCGCAACAAACTCACGGCGAGCGCCTGTTCATCTTTTCGAACGTTTCATTGATGGTGTCCAGAAAACTTTGCATATCGATTGGCTTCGTCACATAACCGTCGTACCCCGCCTGGATGGCACGGTGTCGCTCACTCGGCAGTGCATGGGCGGTGAGTGCATATAGAGGAATTGAGCTTGTGGCTTCACTCGATTTCAGCTTTTGGGCTGCCTGCCAGCCATCCATCTCGGGCATGCCCAGATCCATCAGGATCAGGTCTGGCTTCTGCAGGCGCGCCGCGTCCACCCCGTCCCGGCCATTGACCGCCAGAAAGACATCATAACCGGCGCGTTCCAGCACAAAGCGGACGAGCTCATAGTTATCCATGTTATCTTCGACGATGAGGATCCGTCCCTTACTCATGGCAGATCACCGCTTCCTTCAGGAACCTTTGAACTCCTGAAACAACTTTCAGGTACGACATTTAGGCTGTACCCCGTAACTATACCGCGTCTCAGGCCAGCGGACAATCCAGAAGAACCCGGGAGGACTTACCTTCAGAAACTACTCGTCGTGCTTCAGACGCCCGGCCTGCGCGCCTGTCTGCTTCCTTCGTGTAAAGATGAGATTTTGCCGATAAGGAAAAACTTAACGGTCATCTGTCGCCGTTATCATGTAATTCAACGCCGTTTTCCCGCAGTTCGATTTGCCCACCTGCACTCCTCGGCATGGTCGCAGGCCACGTTCGGGATAGGTGGGCGCCGGGTGCAAGTGCAGGGGAGTGTAGCAAATCATGCGGGAGAGTTGGGTTAGAAACATCTCGACTGCATAGAAATCCCCTATAATACAATGCGAGCAACCATGAAAATTCTCTTCGTGGCTGACGGCCGCTCCCCCATCGCACAAAACTGGATCCGTCACTTCGCGACGCGCGGGGATGCAATCTATCTCGCCTCCACGTTTGCCATCCCTGGAGGTTTGGACTTTCCGGTCAGCGGGCTTGAGGCGGTGCCGGTGGCTTTCAGCTCACTCAGGAAAGCGGATCGGTCCCCGGGCAGCGCTCCTTCGCGGACCCTCGGCCTGCGCACCGCGATCAGGCAGTGGTTTGGCCCCCTGACACTTCGCCGCGCCGCGCAAAGGCTGCGCGGCTTTATCGAAAAGGTCCAGCCTGATCTGATCCATGCCATGAGAATTCCGTACGAAGGTATGCTGGCCGCGGACGCCTCGACTGGGCGGCCCTTGATCGTCTCCACCTGGGGCAATGACTTTACGCTGCACGCACCGTCCACCCGGCTGATGTGGCACTACACACACTGGACGCTGCAGGTTGCAGACGCGCTCCATTCTGATTGTCACCGGGACCTGCGCCTGGCCAGGGAATGGGGATTCAGCTTAGAGAAACCCGGGCTGGTTATCCCCGGCAATGGCGGCGTGCGGAGTGATGTTTTTTATCCGCCTGCAGAACCTGTCGAGGAGCCTGTCATCGTCAACCCGCGCGGCTTTCGGCCATACGTCCGCAATGAGGCGTTTTTCAAAGCCATTCCACTTGTTTTGGCCTGGCAACCGAATGCAAAATTCATCTTCGCATCGATGGCCGGGGAACCTCAGGCGAGGCAATGGATTCGAGAATTGAACATCGGCCACGCGGTGGAATTACTGCCTCCCGTGCCATACGCCAGCATGGCCGAGGTCTTCCGCCGCGCCCAGATCGTTGCCTCCCCGAGCATCCACGACGGCACGCCCAACAGCCTGCTGGAAGGCATCGCCTGTGGGTGTTTCCCCATCGCGGGGGATCTGGAGTCCATCCGTGAGTGGATCACGCCCGGCGAGAACGGCCTGTTATTCGACCCGCTGGACCCGCGAGCCATCGCGGAGGCAATCCTGCTCGCAATCGAAAACAAAAGCCTGCGGGACAAGGCCGCAGGCTTGAATCAAAACATCATCGCCGCTCGGGCGGAATATCAGCAAAATATGCGACGGGCGGAAGAGCTTTATGAAGCATTAGCTGGCAAGCTGTAAAGCGATGGTGCTTACATCTCACCCTCGCGCGGCGAGCGCATTTCCTCCAGCCTCTGGCGTAACTCGATCCTGCGTTCGTCCGCCGCATGGCGGACTTCGTAAAGGAAGTTCTGCCCGCGCTCCCGCAATTGACCCCGCAGTGCTTCGCCAGATTCCGGAGCCATCAACAACGCGATCGTCGAACCGACCAGTCCCCCAACGGTAATCCCGATCAGGAAGCCAAACATTCGTCTCATACTAATTCTCCTTTTTCGCCATTGGTAGATTACGTAGAAGCCAAAACCAGCCTTGCTTTGACTGCGCCCTCTACAATCCTCTGCTTACATCAACCCTGTGCGTGAGATAATTTCGCACGGACAAAATTCTACCAAAATTATTATACTGCTTCTTACTAGAATCGGTCATATGTTCATTACGGGCCAGAACCCATTGATATTGCATTAACTGATGAAATTCTTACGCAGCACGCCGTAGGCGAAAAACGGATTTTGTGGAATAATGGAGCTGCCGCGCGTATCCGCTCTGCGTGAACGCGACGGCAAACTTTCCAAGCTGTAAACGTCGCGGCAAAGAGGCGGGCGGCCGCACCAAACGGCTCCTACCATATTCGGAGGATACCATGTCTACACCTGCACCTGTTTCCACCAGTGCGCCCACCGCGCGCAAAAAAGTGACCACACTGACCTTCCGCCAGAAGAAGGAGCGCCGCGAGCCGATCACGATGCTCACCGCGTACGATTATCCTACTGCTCTGGCAATGGACAAGGCCGGTGTGGATTCCATCCTGGTCGGCGATTCCCTGGCAATGGTCGTGCTCGGTTACGAGAACACACTCCCGGTTACGATGGAGGAGATGCTCCATCACTGCCGCGCGGTGGCGCGCGGTGCAAAGACCGCGCTGCTGATTGGCGATATGCCTTTTATGTCCTATCAAGTTTCCGTAGAAGAGGCCACCCGCAATGCTGGCCGCTTCCTGCAGCAGGGCGCCATGGACGCGGTCAAGCTCGAAGGCGGGCGGGAACGCGCCGAGGCCATCCGCTCGATCACTGGCGCGGGAATCCCCGTCATGGGACATCTCGGTCTTACGCCGCAGTCCGTCCACCAACTCGGCGGGTTTCGGGCGCAGGGCAAGACGGCGGCCGCGGCCAAACGTCTCGTGGAAGATGCCCTCACCCTCGAAGAGGCCGGATGTTTCAGCCTCGTACTGGAATCGGTCCCTGCGCGGCTGGCAGAATTGATCTCCGGGAGGATTTCCATTCCCACCATCGGCATCGGCGCTGGCGCGGGCTGCGACGGCCAGGTCCTGGTCACGCATGACCTGCTTGGCTTGTTTGATCGTTTCACCCCCAAGTTCGTTAAGAAATATGCAGATTTCCACGCGGAGATGCAAAGAGCCTTTGCCGATTACATCGAAGACGTGGAGACCAAACGCTTCCCGGCTCAGGAGCACACGGTCGAGATGAACGATACGGAGTGGGATGCGCTCTTGAACGAAATTAGCCACTAATCAACAAAGATGAACGCCGATCTTCTTATCGCCGGCACGGGCGCGCTGGCGACACTCTTTGCCGCGCGGCTCAGGAGAGCGGGCTATCACGTCGCGATGCTCGGCACATGGAAGGAAGGGCTGAAGGCCCTGCGCAGCGATGGCGTACGCCTGGTGGATGCGGATGGGAGCGAGCATCAGTTCGGTGTCCAGGCAACAAGTGATCCACGCGAATGTATTGGGATCCGGTATGCGCTGGTGCTTGTCAAAGCCTGGCAGACCGAACGCGTCGCCCGCCAGTTAGCTGAATGTATCCCGGACAATGGTGTCGCGGTGACTCTCCAGAATGGACTCGGTAATCGCGAAACGCTCGCGCAAAGCCTGGGCCTGGAGCGCGTTGCCCTCGGCACGACTACCACCGGCGCGACCTTGCTCGGCCCGGGCCTGGCGCGCGCGGGGGGAGAAGGCATCATCTCGATCGAATGCCATCCGGCTTTGGCTCCGGTCGAAGAGGCGCTGAAGTCTGCAAAGTTCAATGTCCAGATTGTCGATGATGCCCAGTCGCTGGTCTGGGGCAAACTGGTCATCAACGCGGCGATCAACCCGCTGACCGCGCTTCTGCGGGTCCCGAATGGCCAGCTGCTGGAACGCCCGTCCGCGCGCCGGATGATGAGCGCCCTGGCGCAGGAGACCGCGCAAGTCGCCAGTGCCGAAAAGATCGATTTGCCATTCGAGGATCCCATCGCAGCCGCCGAAGAGGTAGCGCGTAAGACGGGCGCAAACCACTCTTCGATGTTCCAGGATGTGCTGCGCGGCGCGCCAACGGAGATCGACGCGATTTGCGGGGCTGTGATCAGAGCCGCCCAGAAGCACCACATCGATACACCCGCCAACTGGGCCTGCTGGAACCTGGTCAAAGCTTTGGCCAATTAGGGTGATGACACAGCAGTTGCGCTGCTGTTCATCAAAGAGCGGGTGACATTCTTCCACCAAGTTGGTGCGTTTTGTTGGATTACCCTAAATTCATTGCATGGTAAGATACAAGTAACGTTAGTCGATCACGAAATAACTGGGAGGGGCCCTGTTTTCGGGCCTACTTTCAACTTTCGTGAAGCACTGAATGCCGATTTTGGAGGTCACGCATGCCAAGGTGGCTTGTACTTACCCTGCTTCTGGGATTAATGGTATTCCCCTCCACAGCAGGCGCACAGGGAGGGACAAGACTGGAGTTGATCACTATCGAGCTCTGGTCGGAATACGACCAGCCGAGTATGCTGGTCATTAGTGAATTTGTCGTATCGCAAAATACGCCGCTGCCTGCCGCGGTAACCCTGCGCTTTCCGAGAGAAGGACATTTGATCGCCGTAGCGGTTGAAAGCGAGGGCGGGTTGTTCAACACTAATTTCGAGGGACCGGTGGAACAGGGGAACTGGCAGACCGTGACCTTGAATGTGCAGTCGTATGACCCGCACCGCATCGAGTATTACCAGCCGTTGGAACGCCAGGATAACCAGCGCGGGTTCAAATATCAGTGGTTCGGCGACTACTATGTGAAACAGTTCAATCTCAACGTACGTATACCTGCCGACAGCACCAGCATCGTTACAGAGCCGGCCCTTTCCAATATCCAGGCTTCCTCTGACAGCTTGCACCTGATGGGCAGTATCAGTCAGAGCGAGATGAGGATGGGAAAATCTTTTGAATTCGATCTTAGCTATGAGCGGTCCTCCGATACCCTTACGATCCCAGGCCAGAATCAGGTCCAGCCATCAGAGCCGATTGGACCCGAGACGACGGGACGAGTATCCGTGGATCGGTTGCCCTGGTTGATCGGCGGCATGGGACTGGCAATGATTGCCATTGCCCTGTGGACCTATTGGCGCTCCGCTCAGTCCGACGGCGAGGAGTCCAAACCGCGTAGGCGCCGGTCCGCGCGTGTCCAGGAAGCCAAAGATGGACAGATTTACTGTCACGAATGCGGCGCGCGCGCGCATCCGGGCGACCGCTTCTGCCGCACATGCGGAAGCAGGTTGAGAATCGAATAAGTAAAGAGAACAGTTCGAAGAGAGAACGAGGCAGATCGTGATCTTCGGCGTACCATACATCGTTCCAATCTACTTCATCTACGGTCTGGCCTTTTTCAGTATGGGTCTGCTGGTCGCCATAGAGGGAGGCCGCGCATCCGATGTGCGTTTGCGCAGGGCGCTGCCTCCGCTGGCAGGCTTTGGCTTGGTCCACGCGGCGCATGAATGGATCGAGATGTACGTGCTCATGGGCCATCCGGTCAGCAACCTGGAATTGTCGATTATTTGGGGAATACAACTGGCAACCCTTGCTTTTTCCTTCATTTCCCTTGCCGCCTTCGGGAGCTTCCTTCTGGCCGAATCCGAAGTTATACGACGACTGCTTTTACTGATCCCGATCGGGCTGCAAGCAATCTGGGTCTTCGGGCTTTATGACTTTAGCGGCAGATATGCCGGTGAAACATTATGGGACGTGGCCAATGTGTGGACTCGCTACACCCTGGCCATACCTGCTTCGCTCCTGACTGCCATTGGGCTGGTCGTGCAGCAGCGAGCGTTTCGCCGCTCTGGCCTGACGCGCTTCGGACAGGACGCGTTGTGGGCAGCCATCACGTTTGGCTGGTATGGTCTCTTTGGGCAGGTGTTCGCCAAAGCCAGCCCCCTTTTCCCGTCGAACATGCTCAACCAGGAAACATTTCTGGACCTGTTCGGTTTTCCCATTCAATTGTTTCGCGCGGTGACAGCCGTCGCCGCAGCCGTATTCGTGATCCGTTTCCTGCGTGCCTTTCAGGTCGAAACAGACCGGAAGATCGCCGAGCTCCAGGCCGCCCGACTGGAAGAATCGCAGCAACGCGAGACGCTGCGCGGTGAATTATTCCGGCGGGTGGTAGCCGCACAGGAGGCAGAACGCCGGCGCATTGCGCGCGATCTGCATGATGAAACTGGGCAGTCCCTGACGGCTATTGGCATGGGCTTGCGCGGCCTCTCCGGGAAATTGAGCACGCGCAACAAGGATGGGATCAAGACGCTGCACCAGCTTGAAACCCTGACAGCGGATTCTCTTCGGGAACTGGAGCGCCTGATCTCGGACCTGCGTCCCTCGCATCTGGATGATCTCGGTCTGTCCGCGGCCCTGCGCTGGTATGCCGGCAGAATCCAAGAGCACGCATCGATAAGCGTCCGGGTGGATATCACCGGCGAGGAAAAGGATCTGGATGATGCTGTGAAGATCACGATATTCCGGATCATTCAGGAATCCCTGAACAACATTATCAAACACGCCCAGGCGAGTCATGTAAATATTCATATGGGCTTTGAGGAAAGAAACGTATGTATTAATGTCTGGGATAATGGAATTGGTTTCGACCTGGATCGGGTAAAGCAGAATCGTACGAGCCGCCGTCCTTCTCTGGGACTGGCGGGCATGGAGGAACGCGCCGCGCTGATGGGGGGCAGCGTGTCCATTCAGTCGCGGCCGGGCTACGGGACAGAGGTAGAAGCCTTGATCCCATATCATAATGGGAGTGCATCCTGAGGTGAAAGATGGCCACAAATCTGCTGCTGGTGGATGATCATGCCGTTGTCCGTTCGGGGTTGAGGATGCTCCTGGAAAATCAACGTGATGTGGAGATCATCGGGGAAGCGGGTACCGCCTCCGAAGCGCTTGAAGCCGCGCTACGGTTGAAACCGAACGTGATTCTGATGGACATCGGCTTGCCGGATATGTCCGGCATCGACGCGACGCGCGAGATCAAAAAGCGCTGCCCGGATGTTTCCATCGTCGCCCTGACGATTCACGAAGATGAAGAGTATTTTTTCAAGATGCTGGAAGCGGGCGCATCCGGCTATGTCCCGAAGCGGGCTGCGCCCGAAGAACTGCTCACCGCCATCCGCGCCGCAGCGACGGGACAGGTTTATCTTTATCCATCGCTTGCAAAACTGCTCGTGCGCGACTTTTTGAGCGGAGGCCGGCCATCCACTGACAAAACAGCATCTGATCTGACCGACCGTGAGCAGGAAGTGCTGACCTATCTCGCGGACGGTGCAAATAACGCAGAGATCGCCACGTCACTTGTCATTAGCCCGAAGACTGTAGCACGTCACCGTGAGAACATCATGCGAAAACTCAATCTCCATTCCCGTGCAGAACTTGTACGCTACGCGATAAGAAAGGGGATTATTAAAGCGTAATCTGTCATTGCGAGGAGCATTCGTCGCGACGAAGCAATCCCCCACTCGTGAGGAGAAAGTTACTTATGGTTGGAGATTGCTTCGGGGTAGAACCCCCCTCGCAATAACATTTGCAACAAAGAGATGACGGGCGCAAGACGCCCGTCATCATAATTTCTTGCCCCAATGCTTCGTTGTTAGTCCTTGCGGACGTGATTACTGGCCTAATGCTTCAAAGGCTGCGTCAAGCAATGCATTGACGTAGTTCGGGTTGTGAACACCACGGCTCGCGTCTTCATGGATCACACCATAGTTCCAGAGAGCGGTAGCCTGTGCTTCGTCCCATGTTCCCGGAACAACCGAAACAGTCCCATCTTCTCCGGTGGTGAGGAGTCCAGCGGCCAAGAGAGCAGTCTCGAGTTCCGCAAGTCTCTCTTCCACTGCGGTCTGGGCGCCGTTGATATCGTAGTTCTCGGCATCGGCATGGCATTCCTGACATGTGGCAAGTTGCGGCTCGAAGAGGTGGTTGTCACCCACACCCATATGGCAGCCCACGCAGGTGTTCTCTACCAGGTTATAGTGCGAGCCAGGCTGGCCTTCCACACCAGCACCGCCAGAACCAAGCAGTATATCGCTTTGCACGCTCAGGTGCGGATTAAAGCGCGAGGAGGTGGAAGTGAACTTGGTCGCATCGGTCTGGTCGACGAAATCCGCCATGTAGCGGCGTGCCTGATGGCAGTTGGCACACAGGTTGCCGGCTCCACCGTCAAAGGTCAGGCCGCTTACGACTTGTGTGACGGGTTCTGTGGTCTCCAGAGCCCAGTCTTCACTGGTGTAGGTGGTGTGAATCTGATGGCAGGTGCGGCAGTCCTGGTGGGTGGGGTTGGCATCACCAGATTCGACCTGCGTAAAGTTCTGGCCGGCAGCAATCATAGTACTGAACGTGGCACCGGAGTGGCAGCCTGCACAGGTATTGCGGGGCCCTTCTTCGATGAAGGCCACGCCGGAACCATGCAGGGACTCTTGCCAGGCGGCTCTCTTGCCAGTGATGATGGAGGTGTCATTATGACACTGCGTACAGGTAATGTCCTCGATGGTCATGGCCGGGCCAGGCTCACCTTGTGGTCCGGCGGGGCCAGCAGGACCAGCAGGGCCGGCAGGACCGGGTTCGGGCGCGCCGCCGCAAGCAGCAAGCAGCACACCGGCTACGACCAATACTCCTAAGAGTATAAAGACTTTCTTTACTGACATTGCAAAATCTCCTTTCGACGGGTCTCGTACGGTGGTACAGAGGAGTTCTTATGGTATATCCGGAAGCCACCTCCTCAAGGATACTAAGGTTCTTGGGGAGTTTTTAATCTCCCCCTTATCTTAATCTACAGTTAATTTGATGTGAATAACAGATGTCATCGCCCTGTTGGACAAATGTAATCGGTTTTACAAGAATGATCCTATTTCTTCCCATTATAAGGCTCTTGCGGGGAAATCACACTAAAACTTGGGGCAATTGCCCCAGGTTTGGGGTCGCGGCGGAAGGTTCAGGCGTGGGGTGAAATCCCGATTCGACCCACAAACCCAGCTAGGACGTAGGTTGAAACGCCAAGTCAAAGATTGGTCGTTCACCGGATTCACATTTTAATCCCTTTCTCATACACTAAGGGCAGATGAAAGAAAGGAAAATCCTATGAACGCAATAGCTCTCGCTGTTTTACTCCTGATCCGTGTGATCGTTCCGTTTGGGCTTTTGATCGCGTTCGGTGAATGGATTCGGAGGCGGGAAGCCAATTACTGGTTCCAAAAGTGAGGCGATATGGAAATGCTGACCTCATTCCTCGCTGTCCTGACAGGCGTCCTCCTGCGATTGGCGATACCAATTGTTGGGACTTCTGTACTGATTTACTTCCTGCGCAGAATGGATGTGCGCTGGCAGACTGAAGCCCAGGCTCAAACCCTTCCCTTGGAAAAGGCCGAATGCTGGAAGATCAAAAGCTGTCCACCAGAACAGCGAAAAGCTTGCATTGCGGCCTCCTCGCCTCTGCCATGCTGGCAAGTCTCTCGACTGCCTAATGGCTATCTGCGCGAGGAGTGCATCTCGTGCAAGGTCTTCATTGATGCGCCGGTACCCTCACTACGAATCGAACCAAGGAGAATGTAGAACATGCCCTCTCGACTCGAACGATTAATGATCGCCATGATATTCGCCCTGCTTGCCGCGGGCGTTACGCTGGTTATAGCCAGTGCGACCGATGGAGGAACAGACACACCTGCACAATTCACATCCGATTGCGCGGCGTGTCATACCGAATATCAAATGACCTGGGAAAACGGTTCCCATGGGCAGGCTGCAGACGACCCGGTGTTTGTGGAGGAATGGACAAACCAGGGCAAGCCCGGCGCCTGCCTGGTCTGCCATACCACAGGATACGATCCCGCAACTGCCACTTACGAAGAAGCTGGCGTGACCTGTGAAGCCTGTCATGGGCCGGCAAACCCGGATCATCCCAAGAGCCCTATGCCGGTAGACCGGACAACTGATCTTTGTGGTCGTTGTCATAGTGACACACGTTTCGGCTGGCAGGACTGGAAGGTATCCACACACTACCAACGCGGTATGGATTGCACCACTTGCCATGACCCCCACAGTGCTTCATTGAAGACCGTTTCCGCTCCTCTTGAAGGCAGTAATCCAACAGATGAAGTCTCCCTCCTGTGCATCAACTGCCATAAAGAATACAGCATGGACTTTTCGTACACTTCTCACCATCAACAAGGGATCTCCTGTGTCGACTGCCATGTGAAGCACCTCGAGAACGATGAGCGAACGGCCCATACAGTGCCGGACCATTCCTTCAACGCCAGCCTGGCTTCCTGCAATACATGTCACGCCGAGCAAATGCACAGCCCGACAGAGGTCAGCAACGCAGAGGGGACCGCGGCACCTATGGAACTACCGCTGGGGGAAAAGCTCGCTTCTGTCACCCCTGAGCCTGATCCTGTCAGCCCGATTGGATTCTCCGCGATGGCGGGCTTGATCGGTCTCGCGGGCGGCATGGTGCTGGCTCCCTGGCTCGAGCGCTGGTATCGACGCGTGACCACTCGCAGCAAGGAGGAAACGAATGACTGAGAAGAACATCAACCGCCGCGACTTCCTGAAACTGACCGCTGTTGGTGTTGCAGTTGCCGCCGGGACGCGCGCCGTCGCTTCCACCAAGGCCTCGGGGGAAGCCCCCAAGGGAGTCAATCAGTGGGCCATGGTCATCGACCAATCCAAATGCACAGGCTGCAATTACTGCACGCTGGCCTGTCAGGCGAACAATGACGTCAATCCCGACATCGAATGGAACAAAGTCCTGGAAGACGGCATGGTCGGTGATAAGAAGGTATACGTGCCGCGCCCGTGTATGCACTGTGAAAAAGCTCCCTGCGTCGAAGTCTGCCCCGTGGGAGCCTCATACTACAGGGATGACGGCATCGTCATGATGGATTATGACCGGTGCATCGGCTGCCGGTATTGCCAGGTCGCCTGCCCGTATGAGGCGCGTTCCTTCAACTGGACGGCATTTACGGCGCCGAACCCGGCCGTACCCGCATGGGGCAATCCGGAAGTGGAACGGCGTCCGCGCGGCGTGCCCGAGAAATGCTCCTTCTGCTACCAGCGTATTGACCGCGGCCTGGCGCACGGCCTCAAACCCGGCGTAGATGCGGACGCTACCCCGGCCTGTGTCATAGCATGTCCCACCGGTGCACGGATGTTCGGCAACCTGAACGATCCCGAATCGAACGTTAGCAGGACCTTGCGGGAGAACCCATCGTATCGCCTGCGCGAAAATCTGGGCACGGGGCCGCGCGTCTACTACCTGCCAGCCGTCTCGAAGAAGGAGTCGTAGCCATGCTCAAGAATTTACGCTCGAAGCTCATTACCCCCTGGACGCTATGGCTTGGATTTCTGGGAATCGTCCTACTGAGCGGGCTGATCTCGGGCATACTAGTCCTTTGGAAAGGCCTGAGTATTACAAATCTCACAGACCTTGTGCCGTGGGGTCTCTGGATCACCATCGACCTTTCGTCCATCGCATTGGCGGCCGGCGCGTTCAGCCTGTGCGCAGCAGTTTATTTGTTCGGTCTGAAGCGCTACCAGCCCATTGCGCGCACGGCCACGTTCGTCGGGCTGATTGGCTACACTATGGCGATGTTCGCACTGATCCTCGACATCGGCCGCCCCGATCGCTTCTGGCACGCAATGGTGTACTGGAACACGCACTCCCTGCTGTGGGAAGTGACCATGTGTGTGATTCTCTATCTCACTGTGCTCGTGCTCGAATCCATGCCGGTCTTTGCATCCTTCGAGTGGTTCCGCAAGCGCCTCCCCAGGATCGCCGGCAGGATGGAACACGTGCACCATTACGCACCGTTCCTGGCGATCATTGGCCTGGGGCTCTCGAGCCTGCACCAATCCTCCCTCGGCGCGACGTACGGCGTGATCAAAGCGCGGCCGTTCTGGTTCAAGCCGGAGATGTCTGTCCTGTTCATGCTCTCTGCGATTGTGGGCGGTATCTCACTGACTCTGTTCGCTTCGATGCTGGCCGCGCGCCTGACCAACAAGGCCAGAGTGAACGATGTCCTGATCGAGCGAGTCGCACAATTCGTCGGTTATCTCCTGATCGGATATTTCTACTTCCGCGCCTGGGATGCGCTTGCCACGACGTACACATATGATCCGGGCCGGACCGAAGGCCTGCAGCTCATGACCCGAGGTCCCCTCGCCTTCAACTTCTGGATCCTCGAGATGGTGTTGGGCATGATCATCCCTATGATCCTTCTGCTGTATAGACCTACGCGTCTCAACCCTTTCTGGCGCATGACAGCACTACTGCTTGTGGCGGTGGGGGTAGCTACCTTCCGCTGGGATACGAATATCTCCGGCTTCCTCGTTGTGATGCCGTACGTCCCTGGCCAAGCTGTAGCCTACACAAGTTACCTGCCGTCGCTGATAGAATTATTGACCGGCGGCGCGATCATCGCCTATGGGTTGGCAGCCTTCTCCCTCGGCGTGCGGTACCTGCGAGTTGTCGATCACTCATTGATCGAAACAGAACGCGAAAGGGTGAAAGTGGAGGCCGCCGAGCCTGTAGCCGTATAAAAATTACTGATATCCAGCCATCAGGGCACAGCACCTTGCGTGGTGTTGTGCCCTGAAAGTTTCCAATCCCACAATTTTTATCCGAAATATGACAACAGGCAGGGGGATTTAAGTCATTCATAACTAACAGGTTTGCCCCCCTGGAGATACACTTGTTAACGGAAAAATCCGGGCATTTTGATAGCCTGTCTCCAAAGGAGCAAAATGAAACAACCAGTTGTGATGACCGATGGAAATGAAGCGACCGCGAGTGTAGCTCACCGTCTCAGCGAAATCATTGCGATCTACCCGATCACACCCTCCTCCGCAATGGGAGAGTTCTCAGACGAGTGGTCGGCCAAAGGTAGAAAGAATTTGTGGGGAACGGTTCCCCTTGTGATCGAAATGCAATCCGAGGGCGGCGCGGCGGGCGCCGTCCATGGGGCGCTTCAGACCGGCGCGCTCACAACCACGTTCACCGCCTCCCAGGGCCTGCTGCTGATGATCCCGAATATGTATAAGATCGCGGGCGAGCTGACCACCACGGTCTTTCACGTGGCAGCACGCGCGATTGCTGCGCACGCTCTTTCCATTTATGGCGACCATCAGGATGTCATGGCCGTCCGCCAGACGGGTTGGGCACTCTTCTCGTCCGGCTCCGTGCAGGAGGCGCAGGATTTTGCTGCCATCGCCCAAGCGGCGACCCTGAGATCGCGTGTGCCCTTCCTGCATTTCTTCGACGGGTTCCGCACATCCCATGAAGTTGCCAAGATCTTCCAGCTCACGGATGAAGAACTTCGCGCCCTTCTTGACGATAATCTGATCCGCGCCCACCGGGCGCGTGCCCTCTCTCCGGAACGCCCCGTCCTGCGCGGCTCGGCCCAGAACCCGGACGTGTATTTCCAGATGCGCGAGACGGTCAACCCATACTATGCTGCCACGCCGGGCATTGTCCAGGAAGTCATGGAGAAATTTGCAGAAATTACCGGCCGGCGCTACAACCTCTTCGATTACAGCGGACATCTCGAAGCCGAGCGCGTGGTCATTATCATGGGCTCCGGCGGTGAGACAACCGAGGAAACTGTCAAGCATTTGGCAGCCCAGGGCGAAAAAGTCGGAGCAATACGCGTCCGTTTGTACCGTCCGTTCTCTGTCGAGCATTTCATTAGGTCTTTACCGGAAAGCGTAAAAAGCATTGCAGTGCTAGATCGGACCAAGGAACCCGGCGCGCTTGGTGAGCCGCTTTATCTTGATGTAGTCAACGCACTTGTCGAGGGGCATCGCCAGAATGTTAAAGTCATCGGCGGACGTTACGGACTCTCATCGAAGGAATTCACTCCCGCCATGGTCAAGGCGGTGCTGGATGAATTGGCAAAACCGGAACCAAAGAACCACTTCACGGTTGGCATCAAGGACGATGTGTCACATACAAGTTTGGAAGTAGATCCCTATTTCTCGCTGGAGTCTGATCAGATCGTCCGCTGCGTGTTCTTCGGCCTGGGCTCAGATGGCACTGTCGGCGCGAACAAGAACTCGATCAAGATCATCGGGGAAGAGACGAACAACTTCGCGCAGGGCTATTTCTACTATGACTCGAAGAAGTCCGGTACGGTCACGGTCTCGCACCTGCGCTTTGGACCACAGCCGATCCGCGCACCATACCTGATCGAAGCCAACCAGGCGAATTTTGTCGCCTGCCACCAGTATTCCTTCCTCGAGCGCGTGGATATGTTGAAATATGCAAAAGAGGGCGCGGTCTTCCTGCTCAACAGCCTGTATGGCCCTGACGAGGTCTGGGATCAATTACCGCAGGAAGTACAAAAAGACATCCTCGAGAAGAAACTCAAGTTCTATGTGATCAATGGTTATGAAGTGGCCGAGAAGACCGGTATGGGCGGGCGCATGAACACGATTATGCAGACCGCTTTCTTCGCCATCAGTGGAATCCTTCCACGGGAGGCCGCCATTGCAGAGATCAAACAAGCCATCGAAAAGACGTACGGCAAACGCGGCGAGGCAGTCGTGAAAAAGAATTTCGATGCGGTGGACGCGACGATCCAGAATCTGTATGAGGTCAGCGTTCCGGCTGAGATCACATCCCAGACCACTCGCCGGGCCGCGGTCCCGAGCGAGGCGCCGGAATTCGTCCGCGAGGTGCTTGGTCCGATCATCGGGTTCGATGGTGATAACATCCCCGTTTCCGCGTTTCCCGTCGACGGGACCTTCCCGACCGGCACAACACAGTGGGAGAAGCGCAACCTGGCATTAGAGATCCCGCAGTGGGAAACCGATCTGTGCATTCAGTGCGGCAAGTGTGTCATGGTCTGCCCGCATGCCGTGATCCGACACAAAGTGTATGATGAAAAATTGCTGGAGAACGCGCCGGAAACGTTCAAACATCAGCCCTCGAAATTCAAGGAGTTTTCGCAGGGCATGGCATATACGGTGCAGGTGGCCCCTGAGGACTGCACCGGCTGTACCTTGTGCGTGGAGGTTTGTCCCGTTAAGGATAAGTCGCAGGTGGGACGCAAAGCCCTCAATATGGTTCCGCAGCCACCGCTGCGCGAACAGGAAGCCAAAAACTGGGATTTTTTCATGTCCATCCCGGATTTGGATCGGAAACTCATTAATCCATCCACGATCAAAAATTCGCAGTTACTGCGGCCCTTGTTCGAATTTAGCGGAGCATGCTCAGGTTGTGGCGAAACGCCGTACGTGAAGCTGGTCTCACAGTTATTCGGCGACCGCGCTATCGTGGCAAATGCAACAGGCTGTTCGTCTATTTATGGCGGCAATCTCCCGACCACGCCTTGGGCCGTGGATGCCAATGGGCGCGGACCTGCCTGGTCGAACTCGCTGTTCGAAGACAATGCAGAGTTCGGCCTTGGAATGCGGCTGACGCTCGACAAACAAAATGAGTACGCACAAGAACTTCTAGCTTCCTTCGAAAAGGAACTCGGCGCGGAATTGATCAACGCAATTCTTAACTCAGACCAATCCAAGGAGGCTGGCATCGATGCCCAGCGCGAACGCATCGCCGCATTGAAGGGGAAACTTGCGACACTGAGCGATTCACGTGCCAAAGACCTGATCAGCCTGGCAGATGGACTCGTCAAGAAATCGGTGTGGATCATCGGCGGCGATGGCTGGGCGTATGACATTGGCTATGGCGGTCTCGATCACGTGCTCGCCAGCGGGCGCAACGTGAACATCCTGGTGCTGGATACAGAGGTCTATTCGAATACCGGCGGGCAGGCTAGCAAATCCACACCGCGCGCCGCAGTTGCCAAGTTCGCGATGGGAGGCAAAGGCACGCCCAAGAAAGACCTGGGTCTGATCGCCATGTCCTATGGCTATGTGTACGTCGCGCGCATTGCGATGGGAGCAAACGACCAGCAAACTTTGCGCGCCTTCCTCGAGGCCGAATCTTACGATGGGCCGTCGCTCATCATCGCCTACAGTACATGCATTGCGCACGGTTTTGATATGGCCAAGGGGCTTGAACAGCAGAAACTCGCAGTACAGTCCGGTCACTGGCCAATGTATCGCTATGACCCGCGTCTCGCCGCACAAGGGCAGAATCCGCTCATCATCGAATCAAAAGAGCCTACCATTCCTATCTCGCAATATGCCTATAACGAGACGCGCTACAAGATGCTCATCCAACTGGATGAGGAACGGGCTGAACTACTGATGCAGGAAGCGCAACACGACGCCAAATCCCGCTGGACGCTCTACCAGCAAATGGCGGCCATGCATTATGGGAACGGCAACGGTAAGAAGGAATAATTCATGACAGACCTTTCGACGACTTATCTTGGTTTGAACTTAAAAAATCCCCTCGTGGCTTCGGCCTCGCCCCTCTCGAAGAAGCTCGAACGGGCGCGCAAACTGGAAGAAGCGGGCATGGCGGCAATCGTCATGTACTCGCTCTTCGAGGAGCAGATCGTCCGCGAAAGCCTCGAACTGGACCATTACCTGTCACGTGGCACCGACTCGTATGCTGAAGCCCTGTCCTACCTGCCCGATGGCGGCATGTATGGCATCAGCCCCGAGAAGTATTTGAATCAATTGGCAGCGCTCAAAAAGGCTGTAACCATCCCCGTCATTGCAAGTTTAAATGGTGTATCCAAGGGCGGCTGGACCAGTTACGCGCGCAAGATGCAGGATGCAGGAGCCGACGCGCTCGAGCTCAACATGTATTATGTCGCGACCGATTTCGACATAACGTCCAACGATATTGAGGATTCGCAGGTGGAACTGGTAGCAGAAGTGAAATCCGCCATTGCCATCCCGCTGGCCGTCAAAATCAGTCCATTTGTCACCTCCCTGCCAAACTTTGCGAAACGACTGGTCGAAGCCGGGGCAGATGGGCTCGTCCTGTTCAATCGTTTCTACCAGCCCGATTTTGATCTGGATGAATTGGAGATCATCCATACCCTCGATCTGAGTACCTCTGCCGAATTGCGATTGCCGCTCCGGTGGATCTCGATCCTGTATGGAAAAGTCAACGCCGATTTCGCTCTGACGAGCGGCGTACATACATCCAGGGATGTCATCAAATCCATGATGGCAGGTGCAAAGGTTGCGATGCTGGCCTCCGAGCTGTTATGGCACAATTCCCCGCAGCGCGTCCAGGAACTGCTTCGTCACACGCAAACCTGGATGGTGGAACATGAGTACACATCGATCAGGCAGATGCAGGGAAGCATGAGCCAGAAATCTGTCAGGGAACCGGCGGCTTTCGAGAGAGCCAATTACATGAAGGTGCTGGACTCTTTCCGGGATCTACCATAGCATCTGAGGCGGATGATTCCGGGGCTCCTCTTAACGCAAAAAGGCTCTCGAACTCGAGGGCCTTTCACTTTAATCGATGGTGCAGTTGGCAGTTACGATTGAGTCGGGGTAGGGTTTGTCTTGCGCTGGCGGAAGGTGATGCGGGCGCGGGTCAGGTCATAGGGAGACATTTCCATTGCGACACGATCACCCAGCAAAATACGAATATAGTGCTTGCGCATTTTGCCCGACAGGTAGGCCAGCACCTCGTGACCGTTATCCAGTCTCACGCGAAACTGGGTACCCGGCAACGCTTCAACCACCACACCTTCTGCTCGAATTTTATCTTCTTCTTTCGCCATATGCACCTCTTGCTTATTCCATATCCTTGGTAAACGAGCGTCGTTTAATCCGACGGATTGCCTTCTTCTTTTCCATGCGGCGCTGTTCGCTCTTCGAGACGAACCAGCGTTTGCGGCGAACCGTGCTCAGGACACCGCTCTTGACCACCTTCTTGCGAAAGCGCTTGAGCAGGGAATCCTGGGATTCGCCATTTCGTAAATTCACAGATGCCAAAAAAGTCACCTCCTTTCCGCATGGAAATTGCCGAAAAAAAACGGCCGATATGCAGACTCGGCCGAGGAGGTTCTCTCAGAATAAGAAACGACAAAATGATCGCTGGATCAAACGGTACGCTTCACACTCCTCTTTTGTAAAATCCGGACACGCGCCAAGCATGTCCACAACCGAACTGCATCATCATTATACACGATTCATGCGCGGATGAGAAGATTCCGCGCGTGGGATTTTATTTAAAAGAAAAGCCCCTTGGCAATGACCTACTCTCCCAGGAGGTCGCCCTCCAAGTACCATCGGCGCTGACGGACTTAACTGCCGGGTTCGGGATGTGACCGGGTGTACCCCCGTCGCTCCAATCACCAAGGGACTATTTCACAAATTGTTCCTGAACAGTAACTGATACGTACGAAGAGTAACAAGTTCTCCGCACCACGGGATTCAGCCCTCGACCATTAGTACAACTTAGCTCAACATATTACTATGCTTACACCTGTTGCCTATATAGCAGGTGGTCTACCTGCGGTCTTACTCCATTAACTGGAATACAGGGATCTAATCTTGAGGCGAGTTTCCCACTTAGATGCTTTCAGCGGTTATCTCTGCCTGACGTAGCTACCCAGCAATGCCGTTGGCACGACAACTGGCACACCAGAGGTCAGTCCACTCCGGTCCTCTCGTACTAGGAGCAGCTCCTCTCAAATCCCTTACGCCCACAGCGGATAGAGACCGACCTGTCTCACGACGGT
>DASTFG010000200.1:0-10335 GCA_035708785.1 Anaerolineales bacterium | reverse complement strand
GTCTCCAGGATTTATCGCATGACTTTCAGCGGCGGGATTTGGACGCTATGGAGAGAATTCCCGGGGTTTTCACAGCGCTTCCACGGCACATTCAGTGACGACAACAACGTCATTACTGCACGCTGGGAAAAATCAAGCGATGGCTCGAATTGGGAGCACGACTTTGACCTTACGTATACGAAGGTCAGCTAACGCAAGGACAAACTTTCGGAGGTCTATCTTGAACACAGTCACTTCAAAAGATGGTACGACGATTGCTTTCGATCAGTCCGGTCAGGGATCAGCGGTCATCCTTGTCGATGGGGCGCTGCAATATCGAGCGTTTGCTCAGGGGATGACAGAATTGGCAGACCTGCTCGCGCAGCATTTCACCGTGATTCACTATGATCGCCGCGGACGTGGCGACAGCACCGATACACAGCCGTATGCGGTCGCGCGTGAAATCGAAGACATCGAAGCCCTGATCGACGCAGCAGGCGGCTCGGCCTGCGTGTACGGCATCTCGTCCGGCGCAGCGCTGGCCATGGAAGCGGCCATTGCGCTTCCAGACAAGGTCAAGAAGCTGGCTATGTACGAAGCGCCTTACAACGATGATAATCATTCCCGCCAGGCATGGAAAGAATACAGACAGAAGCTTAATGATTTGGTGGCGGCAGGTCGCGGTGGTGATGCGGTAGCGCTCTTTATGATGCTGGTGGGGGCACCTGCCGACCAGGTAGAGGGGATGCGCCAGCATCCCATGTGGCCGCTGTGGGAAGCGGTAGGGCTGACGCTTGCCTACGATGCCGCGGCGATGGGTGAGGATGCCTCGGTTCCGGCCGGGCGAGCAGCCAGGGTTACCATGCCGACGCTTGTTGTGGTTGGCAGTGAGTCCTATCCATTTATGCACGACACGGCAAAGGCGCTTGCGAAAGCCATTCCCCATGCACAATACCGCACCCTGGAAGGCCAGACACACGAAGTCGCCTCGGAGGCGCTGGCTCCTGTGCTGATAGAATTCTTTCGATGATGAAAACGTTTTATGCGACGCTGGCGAACTCGCTCGCCGCGTTCCTCACGAATACCTTCGTCTGGTTTGCAGTCACCTTCTGGGTGTTTCTCGAGACCAGGTCTGTCATCGCTACCTCCGTCATGGCGGGCGTGTACACGATAACTGTCGCGTTTTCCGGGTTCTTGCTCGGATCCCTGGTCGACCGGTATCCGAAGAAAAGAGTGATGCTGCTTTCGAGCATCTCCTCTCTTATTCTCTACGCCCTCGCGGCTCTCGTTTTTATGACCGCGCCGCGGGAGGCCTTTACCGACGCCTCCAGCGTCCAGCTCTGGATATTCGTCGTTCTGACTCTCTTTGGCGCCCTGGCAGGGAACCTGCGCGGTATTGCTCTCTCGACGCTGGTGACGATCCTTGTCCCGCAAGAGCGGCGAGACAGGGCAAACGGGCTCGTCGGCACGGCCAATGGCGTGGCCTTCCTGGGCGCTTCCATATTTAGCGGGCTGGTCATCGGTTACCTCGGCATGTTCTGGATGCTTGCCATCGCCATCGTCTTGACAATCCTGGTTATTGTCCATCTCTCGACCCTTGCCATCCCCGATCTTCCCAAGAAAGCAGGGGATGCCGTATATGATGATGCACATTCAACCCAGCACAGCCTCGATCTGCGTGGGACGATCCGTGCCATTCAGCTCGTGCCCGGTCTGTTCGGGCTGATCTTCTTCCACACCTTCAACAACTTCCTGGGCGGCATTTTCATGTCCCTGATGGACGCCTATGGCTTGCTGCTCGTTTCGGTCCAGGTTTGGGGCGCGCTCTGGGGATTCCTGAGCCTGGGTTTCATTGTCGGCGGGATTGTCGTCGCGAGAAAAGGTCTGGGCAGGAATCCCCTGCGGACGCTCTTCCTGGCAAATATCGTCATGTGGACGATCTGCAGCATCTTTACCCTCCAGGCATCCATCGTGCTGTTGACGGTGGGTCTGTTCGTCTGGCTGTGCCTGATCCCGGCAGTCGAAGCCGCGGAGCAGACCATCCTGCAAAAGGTGGTCCCGCCCGAGCGCCAGGGACGCGTTTTCGGTTTTGCTCAGAGCGTCGAGCAGGCTGCCTCGCCGATCACCGCCTTCCTGATCGGTCCCGTCGCGCAACTGATCTTCATCCCGTTCATGACGACGGGCGCGGGAGTGGAACTGCTGGGCTCCTGGTTTGGGACCGGTACCGATCGCGGCCTCGCCCTCCTGTTCAGCCTGGCAGGCTTGATCGGGCTGATCATCACACTCCTGGCGCTGCGGTCCTATTCCTATCGGGCATTGTCCGAAAATTACATGGGACCAGCCGAGGATGAGGAACTGCCAGAAGCATATCCCGCATGATGTAAACACGGGTTTGATTCAGAAGTCAATCGAATAGAGGAGTAAGATGAAAAAGGGACCACCCCAAAAACAACATCTATCCGAGCAACCCGAGAGCGATCTCCCCAGGCTGGCGCAACCCGCGCAGCGCGCCCTGGCCTCCGCCGGCATCCGGAAGTTGGCACAGTTGACCCGCTTCAGCGAGGCCGAGATCAAGGAACTGCACGGCATTGGTCCCAATGCGCTTGCTGCGATTCGCCGCGCCCTCGCTGACCAAGGCCTCTCGTTTGCGGAGGAGACCGGAAAGAAAAAATAGCGATGCCCAAAAGGAGACCCTTATGAAAAAGCCAGCTATGAAGGATGGCATGACCGCGGCCCGGCACATCGACCAGCTGATTGACGAACTGGGCGATTGGCGAGGTACTTTGATTGCCCGGTTGCGCAAACTGATCCTCCAGGCGGTTCCTGAGCTCACGGAGGAATGGAAGTGGGACACGCCCGTATGGTCCCGAAACGGGAACGTCGTTGCAGCCGGCGTTTTCAAGGATCATGTCAAGCTCAACTTTTTCAAGGGCGCTTCGCTCAGGGATCCGCAGGGACTGTTCAACGCGGGGCTGGATGCGAAGGCCACCCGCGCCATCGACTTTTACGAGGGCGACAAGATCGATGAGGCTGCCCTGAAGGATCTTGTCCGCGCGGCCGCCGCGCACACTGCATCTGGGGAAAGAAAAAAATAGCGTGTTGCTGCGCTGGAGTCTTAACTTTACACCGTAAATTTACAGTGTTTATTTACTGTATCTACTTGACTAGCTAGCCTGCCCATCGCTCTCTTAGTCGTTTGAATGCCTGTGGCCGCGGACCATCTTCCAGGTGCTGCTTGATCTGCCGCGCGCAGTCTTCCGGGCCGGACCTGGAAGTGTCCACTTCCAGATCGTAGATGGCATGAGCATGCGCGCGGAAACTGGGCCCGCGCCTGGCCCAGGGTCGGTCTTTTCGCGCCGCATCGTCGGCGGGAATCCCGATCTGCTCCTATTTGTTTCCGGTTGGTTCATGATCTCCCTCTCTCCTCGTAGCGCGCGATCGTCAACCCGATCAACCGGGAGACCACCACGGCGACGTAGCCGATCCCGGCGAACTGCTCGAGCATCACCAGGATCCGTGCTGTTGACCTGACCGGCACTATATCTCCCAGGCCGGTTGCCGTCAGGTTGGTGAAGCTCAGGAAGAGCAGCTCCAGGAAAGTCCGCGGCTGGCCCGGATCGGTCATCCCAACGAAGCTGCCCGGAAACCAGGCCTGGCAGACGAGATAGGCATAGGCGAATCCCCAGGCGAGCAGCGTATAAGTTGCCCCGGCGGCGAACAGCTCGTCGGGGGTCACCCGGTAATCCTTCATCATGTAGGCCACCAGGCTTCCGGCGGCGTAAAAATACAACACCGACTCTAGCAGCGCGGACCAGATCAGGAACCTCGTGTCGAGGAACAAGATAGCCAGGAGTGAGAGCACAATTGCGGGCGCCACGAGGATCCAGGCGATCCAGTTGATCGCTGGGCTGCGCTGTATCACCCAGACAACGAGCATCATGATGATGACGCCCACTGCACCAAGCAATGCCCGTCCGCTGGCATTCCGGCCAATGACGGCATACAGCACGAGACTCACGAGCTGCGCGGCGAGCAGAAAAGCGGATGGGTGGTGCCGTGCAAGAACATGCCAGCTCAAAGAGGAAACCGGGTGTTTGCTCATACTTTCACTCTGTCCTTATGCCTGCACTCGAACATGAATTGTATCAAGTATAGATAACATGCCCGGAATATGCAACCTGAAGCAATATTGATTTCACCGTCTTTTTGCCCTATACTGCATGCAGGCCGCACCGGGCCGCGAGCCGTCAAAGATTCCCCCTCATGAAAGCACCTCGTTTAATCACTCTGCTAATTGGCCTGTGCATGGTGGCCTGTATGGCTATCGCCGGACCAGCTACCTTGACGCCTGCGCCTCCGTTGTCAACGGAAAGTCTTGTACCGGCGCAGGTCCCGTCCGCGGTCAGTCCCCAGACCGTGCCATTAACGGACACTCTCGTACCGACGCCGGAAGCCTTCGCGATACCGAGTTCCACATGGACATCCAGCCCGCCGGCGCCAACGCCCTCCACGGGGTGGTTCGAAGTGGTGGGACACTCGCCTCTTCTCAATCGCGGTATGAACGCCGCGCCGGCTGTGCACGGGAACTATGTCTACGTAGGCAGCCGCACCGACGGAAGTCACCCGGACGCGGGGGTGCTCGTCGTCGATATCTCGAACCCCGCGAATCCTCAGGTTGTCTATCAAATTGGGCCGCCTGCCCAGGGAAATCTCGGGCAGACCTCCCGCGAGCTGAGAGTCTGGCCGGAGAAGGAAATCCTCCTCGTGTTGAATTTCGACTGCTCCCCGGGCCTGCATGACTGCATCCAGCCCCCGCCTCCTCCAAATATCAGTGTCTATGATATCTCCGGTGAGAACGCGCCCGCACCCGTTCTCATCGCCGTGCATCGATTGGGTCGTACACCTCATGAAATGTTCTTGTGGGATGATCCGAAGGAGGATGGCCGCGCTCTCCTGTATGTGTCGACCCCGCAGCGATTCGGAGATAACCTGCTCGTGCTGGACATTTCTCGAGCCCGGGAAGGCGTACTCCAGGAGGTGGGCAACTGGGGCGCGGCTGTGGGGACATTCATAGACGAGCTGCACTCGCTCAGCGTCTCGGTCGATGGGCGGCGCGCCTATCTTGCACATCTGCAGGATGGCTTCATGATCCTCGATACTTCGGACCATGCGGACGGTTTCCCGAGCCCAGGCATCAGGCTTCTGACCCCGCCACAGAACTGGGCCCGGTCGGCGCCCGGGGCGCATAGCGCCGTCAAGCTGTTCGGGAAACCGTATGCTCTCATCACGGAGGAGGTGTACGGGAGATGCCCGTGGGGCTGGGCGCGCTTCATCGACATTACGGATGAAGCGCGGCCGCAGTTCGTAGCCGAATACAAGCTCCATCCGTACAATACCCGCGAGCATTGTGCCGCCGTGCCCCCTGAAAGGTACAGGTTTACGAGTTTTTCTACACATAACCCCACTCTCACCCAAAACCTGGCATTGATTACCTGGCATTCCGGCGGCTTGCAGGCTGTCTCCATCGAAAACCCCTTGCAGCCGGTGCAGGTGGCCGAGTTCCTGCCCGCGCCGCTGCCTTCAGTGTGGACGGAAGATCCGGCTCTCAGCTCCGGCCCCGATAAGGTTGTCATGTGGAGCTACCCGATCATCCAGGATGGTCTGATCTATGTCGTGGATGTCCGTAATGGGCTTTATATTCTTAGGTACCACGGACCGTTCGCGGAGGAAGTGGCCGGGATCCGTTTTCTGGAAGGAAACTCGAACCTGGGGGAAGCTCAGCTTTGGCGGTTGCCTTGAGGGCGGCTCACTCGCGGCGGTAAGTTGCGATATACCAGTGATTTCCGGCGGGATCTATAACAGCGGAGGCGCGTTCTCCATAATCCATCTCCATCGGCTCGTGGATCAACTGCGCCCCACGTTCGAGTGCCCGCCGGTGTGTCTCGTCGACATCGGGAACGTAGATATGAATGGCGCCGGGCATGGGACCAAACCGTTCCGTGGCTTCGGCCACCTCCACATAGGAGTCGCCGATTCGGATGCTCGCGTGCGCAAGCTTCCCGTCCGGTCGTTTTGCGCTGTCAACGACCTGCGCATCGAAGACATCGACGAGGAACTTCACTAACCTGTGTGCGTCGTTGACCGTAAGATAGGGCGTGACTTGATTGTATCCATCGGGTGCATAAGTTTCGCTCATGGGTCGTCTCCTGCAAAGGTAGAGTGAGATTGTGATTCTCCAGTGCCAGATTAAATATACTTGAGGCAGACCAAAAACAAAAGAAGCCGAAAGCAGGCTCCTGCTTTCCGTGCTGCCTTATAATACCGGTGTCAAGAGAATAAGGCTGAAAAGGAGAGATTCGAATGGAAGCGGGTACTTTACCTGGTAAGTATGTGAACGTGAACGGACTGAATATGTATTATGAAATCCACGGGACAGGACAGCCTCTCGTCCTGCTGCACGGCGCCTTCTCGGCGATCGGTACTTCGTTTGGGAAGATCCTGCCGGGGCTTGCCAAGACCCGGCAGGTCATTGCCTTTGAGCTGCAGGCGCACGGGCGGACTGCGGATATCGACCGTCCGCTGACCATCGAGGGCATGGCTGATGACGTGGCGGCCGCCCTTAGGCAGCTCGGGATCGAGCGCGCCGACGTCTTCGGGTACAGTATGGGCGCCAGTGTTGCTCTGCACCTCGTCGTCCGACATCCGGACGCCGTGCGCAAGCTCGTGCTCGCCTCAGTGACGTACACCCTGAGCGGCGTCCATCCGGGTCTCATGGAGGGGCTGGGAGACATGAAACCCGAAATGATGTACGGCTCGCCGTGGCACGAGGAATACACCCGGATCGCGCCGCACCCCGAGCATTTCAATCGTCTCTTCGAGAAGAAGACGCAGATGGACCGGCAGATCAAGGATATTCCCGCCGAAACCATCCGTGCCATCAAAGCGCCCGTCCTGCTCATCCTCGGGGATTCCGATCTCGTCCGTCCCGAGCATGCCGTGGAGATGTTCCGGCTGCTGGGCGGCGGCATCTTCGGCGACACACCCGCCGGCCTGCCGGATTCACAGCTTGCGGTGCTGCCCGGCACCTCGCACGTTACGATCGTCGAACGCGCCGGCTGGCTGGTCCCCATGGTCGAGGCGTTTCTCGATGCACCTGTCAAGGACACATAAGAGGACTTAGAGCCAATGAAGATTCACCTTGTAGACGGCACTTACGAGCTCTTTCGCAACCACTTCGGCGCGCCACCGAAGAAGGCTCCCGATGGACGGGAGGTCGGGGCGACCCTGGGACTACTCAGGAGCCTGTACGCGCTCCTCTCGACGCCGGGCGTGACGCATGTTGCGGTTGCCTTTGACCATGTGATCGAATCCTTTCGCAACGATCTGTATAGCGGGTACAAGACGAGCGAGGGGGTCGACCCGAACCTGCTCGCCCAGTTCCCGCTGGCGGAGGAGGCTGCTGCCGCGCTGGGGGTCGTCGTCTGGCCGATGGTGGAGTTCGAGGCGGACGATGCGCTGGGCGCCGCTGCCAGGCGCTTCAGCAAGAGCAAATCGGTGGAGCAGATCGTGATCTGCTCGCCGGATAAGGACCTGGCGCAGCTCGTGGACGACGACCGGGTCGTCTGCTGGGACCGCAGGCGGGATACCATCATCGATGAAGCAGGTGTCCTCGAGAAGTTTGGCGTGCGCCCGGGCTCCATCCCGGACTGGCTCGCGCTGGTCGGCGACTCCGCGGACGGTTTCCCCGGCATCCCGGGCTGGGGGGCTAAGTCTGCTTCGGTTGTCCTTTCGCATTATGAGCATCTCGAGGCGATCCCGGACGATGCCGGGCAGTGGAGTCTCAAGGCCATCAGTCCCGGCCGCGCGGCAAGCCTGGCAGAGAGCCTTTCGCAGCGCAGAGGCGAGGCCCGCCTCTATAAGCAGTTGGCGACGATCCGCACGGATGTCCCGCTGGCCGAAAAGCTCAACGACCTGAATTGGCGAGGCGCCCGCGCGGAATTGAAGGACTTGTGTCTCAGGCTCGGGGATGAAAAAATCCCCCTGCGCATCTCCCGCTGGCAGTAGCGTACCGAACCGCAAAAGCCCGCGTTGAAAAAAGAAGTCGAGGGATCCATCGATCCCTCGACTTGTTCGTTATACTTTATGCTTGTCGCAGCAAGTATCCGGGGGCTTTAGACGAAGATGCTCACGCCCAGGAGCGCCAGCACCAGGAACACGACTGCGATCACCAGGAACAGACCGAACAGGACTCTTCCGATCGACGCCGCACCCTGTGCCACGCCGGTAAACCCGAGCAAACCTGCGATCACCGCCACGACAAACGCAATTAATGCCCACTGTAAAAGATCCATCTTCAACTCCTTTCTTCTCTTCTTGAAGCATTCGGACTTTCTCAGATAGCCCGTTATCAATTTACTTCCAAGCAGGAACGGCGACAATAGAGGAAGTGCCTAATTGAGTTGGGGGATTCATGAATGCCTTATCATTTTCTCTATGAAAATTAATCATGACCCCCAGAGTTACCCGTCGGATGAAGGATTTCCCCCAAGATTTATTTTAGGACATCCTCCATTGATTATCAGACAGAATTGAGTATCCTTAGCGAGTATATAGCCAAGAAGGCTAGAGCTCGTCTGAAACGTGTCACTTTGTCAGAGCGAAAAGTCTTAGTCCAGAAAGTCAAAGACTGGTTGGTTACGGCCAATTGCTCACTCAGAGTGACATATTTTTTTGAGACGACTCATAATCTGACCACGTTTGGAAAGGAGTTTGTACGCATGAGAAAGATCACCCTATTGGTATCAATGCTGCTTCTGGCCTCCCTGCTTCTCGCAGCGTGTGGCGCGGAAGAAACGGAAACGGTCGTCCCTGGCACCGATTTCCCGACAGATATCCCCACGGATGAAGCGACCGCGACCGAGCCGCCCTTAGGCACGGAAACTGTGGAGCCTGGGGATGGGACCGGCACCCCCGGCATTCCGGTGACCGGTGAGGACGATCCGTCTCGTCTGTCGAACCAGCTTAATTTCGATGTCTGGAACCAGAACGGGGAGCAGATCGGTGAAGTGAATGATATGATCCTCGACCTGGATAACACCCGCGTTGCTTATGTAATTGTCGGCACGGGTGGATTCCTCGAGATCGGCGAGAAAGATGTGCTGGTGCCCTGGAATCAACTAACGGTCCAGACCGCGGCCGAGAATGCGGCTGTGGGAGAGAACGCCTTCATCCTGCAGGCCGACCAGGAGCTCTTCGAGAATGCCCCCGATGTGGATGTGAACGCGATCCTGCCCGAACGCGGCCAGCCTGCCGGCGATTGGGATCTTGACATCCGCAATTTCTGGGAAAGTGGTGTCGTTCCTGCGACCGCCGCCCCGGATGCGACTGCTTCTCCTGAGGCGACCGCCGCGCCTGAGATGACCCCGACCACCGAAGGTACTGGTGAAGCGACGGCCGTACCGGGCGCCGCAGAATTGCAGGGTGTGGTGCTGGCCTCTGAAGTGCTTGGTTCCGCTGTCACCTTGAGCCCGGGTCAGGGGCAGGCTGAAGGTGTGGGCACCGGTCAGGAACAGGCTACGGCCACCCCTGGTACGGGTACCGACCTGGCGACCGCCACCGTCGACCCCCTTGCGCCCACCGCCGGGCCTGGTGTTGGTAATTTCAACGGCACGATCGAGGATATGATCGTCGATACCGACACCGGTGATATTCGCTTCATCGTCGTCAGTGCTGTCTTCGACGACGGCGAGCGCCTGATGCCGGTCCCGCTGAGCTTCTTCCAGTGGGATGCCGCCAACAACGCTTTCGCCATCAATACCACCCCGGCCATGGTTCAGGAAGCCCCGTTCTTTGCAGACGGCGTCTGGCCTGACATGACCGATGACACCTGGGATGACGAGTTCGAGGCCTTCTGGCAGTAAAGAAGCCGTGAGGCTGGATGAATAGGAGTCTGCGCAGAGCTTAGCTCTGCGCAGATTTTGTTAATGCTATACTCTCAGGGCATGGTAACGAAGCCCACCATCCCGACACCTTACCCGGAAGTCAACAAAATTCTCCAGGAATTGCTGGGAGAGGTTTCCGGTATTCTGGGAAATCACTTTATCGGCATGTATCTCGACGGCTCGTTAGCCAGCAGCGGTTTTGACGAGGACAGCGATATCGATTTTGTGGTTGTGACCGACGAGGATGTCTCCGAAGATCTTTTTCTAAAATTACGGTCGATGCACGAACGGATCGCCGGCATCGACTCTCCCTTTGCGGTACAGCTCGAAGGCTCGTACATCTCGAAGCAGGGGCTGCGGCGCTACGACCCGGAGCACGCCCTGCACCCGAATATCGAGCGCGGGGAGGGCGAGC
>DASTFG010000199.1:0-3585 GCA_035708785.1 Anaerolineales bacterium | reverse complement strand
TCCTCCGATGACTGCGCCGGGGATGCCCAGGCCGCCCTTCCAGATCGCGAGGGCATCGAGGGGGTGGGTCAAATACCACGCCGCGGTGATACCGGAGGAGGGGGGCGGGGTCAGAATGTGCCAGAGTCTGGCGCCGATGATCCCCCCGATCAATAAATAGGTCAGCAAGTCCCAAACAATTTCAGGCTGGTGGCCGCGCCGTTTGGCCTCACGCGTTGCGAGCCAGGCGCCTCCCAGGGCCCCCAACATCAGAATGATTCCGTAAAACCGGACGAACAATGGACCAAGAGGAAATCCTTCGGGCATAACGTTTCTCCTACATTTTCATTTTTAGATGCGCCTGCCTGCGGACATACCAGATGCGTTGCAAGGCAGTGAAATTCGCGAACAGAGCAATGATGGCAAGACCCAGGAACAATTGATTGAAGACCAGTGCTGGAGCAAGAATAAGGTAACGCTCGACGCGGGTCAGTAAACCGACTTTTGCTTCATACCCCAACCCTTCTGCCCGAGCCTTCACATAGGATACCAGCACGGATCCCGCCGCCGCGCCGAAGACGAGCAGTCCGCCCAGGGGATCGCCCAGACGCAGGAAATGATATAAAAGCCCGCCGTAGATGATCAGCTCGGAATATCGGTCGGTAACCGAATCGACGAACGCGCCGAAGTCGCCGGGTTCGCCGCGCAGGCGCGCCATAGTGCCGTCCAGGGCATCGATGGGCGTCATGACCAGAACCAGAATCCCGCCGGTCAGCATTTCCCCTCGCGCCAGATAATATGCACCAACCGAATTGCCTATCAGCCCGAGCATGGTCATCATATTCGGTGTTAAGCCAAGACGATTAAAAAACCCGCCGAGTGGATCCAACACCCATTTAAACCACAGACGCAGATAGTCGCTCAATGTCTTTTTTGTAGATGGGCTGTTTGCGCTCTTCTCCATGAAGGGTTTTTTATTTACTCACTTTCGGATGTCATTGGTTTTGCCGTGCGGAAATTTGCTTCCAAGCCGCGCAAGGAAGCATCAAATCTGAATTCGGCAATGATAACAGCAAAACGATTGATGTATTGGATTCCCTTACAACTGGCTTCTATACATCATGGGTTGATTCTTCATCGTCCATCGGGCCCAGCAAGACGTCACGTTCCTTGCCTCCACCCTGCGAAGGTCCGACGACCCCCATCTCTTCGAGTTGATCGAGAAGGCGGGCTGCACGCGGGTAACCGATTCGCAAACGCCTCTGTAAGAGGGAAGCGGAGGCGCGCTGACTCTGGCGGACAATGGACACGGCCTGTTCGATCAGCCCCTGATCCTCATTTTCCTCCGGCTCTTTGAGCAATTTCTCCCAGGGCGGCCCCTCGCTGTTAACTCCCGCGGACTTCTGCCAGTGCGATACGAGCCTTTCAATCTCCATGTCTGTGATCATTACACCCTGGGCGCGGATCGGGTTGCCCACCTCAGGGTTCAGAAATAACATGTCACCGCGTCCCAACAGGTTTTCCGCACCGGTCGTGTCCAGGATCACGCGGCTGTCCACGCCCGAAGCGACGGCGAAGGCCAAACGCGCAGGGAAGTTGGCCTTGATCAGGCCCGTGACAACATCGGTCGAGGGACGCTGCGTCGCGACCACCAGATGGATGCCGGTCGCACGCGCCATCTGCGCGAGGCGCACCAGGTTGTGTTCTGTCTGGTCGGGAGCGGACATCATCAGATCCGCCAGCTCGTCGATCAACACAACAATTCGCGGCAGAGGAGAGCTTCCCTTCTTGCGCGCAAGTTTGCGATTATATGCCTCCAGATCGCGCGCATGCGCGGTCTCAAGCAGGCGGTAGCGATGCTCCATCTCCACCACCACCCAGCGCAGCACACCGAGAATCCGCTCGACATTCGTCTCTACCTTGCCATAGAGATGCGGCAAACCGTTAAAGCGCAGCAATTCAACCATCTTGGAATCGATCAACACCATGCGCAAATCTTCCGGAGAGTTGTTCATTGCCAGGCAGGCTGCCAGCGCGGTAATGCAAACGGATTTGCCCGACCCTGTGGCGCCAGCAATCAATAAGTGAGGCATGCGTGCCAGATCGGCGACCACCGGCTGGCCGGAAACATCCCGTCCCAGCGCCATTGCCAGCGGCGCGCCGATTTTATGGAATGCATCGGTCTCCAGGATGGAGCGCATTCGCACCACGGAAGAATGCGAGTTTGGCACTTCAATCCCTACATAAGGCTTCCCGGGTACGGGTGCCTCGATCCGTAAACGCTCCGCCGAAAGTGCGAGCGCCAGGTCTTTCTGTAGAGAAGCAATCTGCGCGACGCGCACTTTGATCTGCTGTGCCTCCTCTTCAGTGGCACCCGGTCTTTTCATAAAACCCGGTTGAACGGCGAATTGAGTCACCGTGGGCCCAACACGAAACCCTATCACCGCGGCGGCAATTCCAAACTCGGCAAGGGTTTTTTCGATCATACCGGCGGTCTGGTTGATGGTTCGTTCGTCGGGACGCGTATTCTGGTCCGACAGCAAGATGCTCATTGAAGGCAGCCGCTCGTCGCGTTCACGCGGGGCAGACGGTTTTTTATCTTGATAATCCTCGACACGAAGGGATTTGCGGAACTCAGGCGGGAGTGGCGCGGATTTCTTGCGCGGCTGCCTGGCAGGTTTTTCAACCGGTGCTTCTCTCTCGGATTCAGGCTCTTTCACCGGTTTCGCTGCGGGTTTTTCTTCAGCGAGTTTCATCAGCCAGCGCTCAAGCATGGACCAGACGTTGAACCCGCTCATCAGAGCCAGGAACCAGGCGGCAAACAACAGCAGGGTTCCCCATGTTTGGCCTACCCTCCAGAACAGCGTAACAAGTCCCCAGCCAACACGCCCCCCATCTGCGCCTGCCTCTGCGCTGACCAAAGAGTTTCCGCCCCTTGCCGCCAGCAGACCAAGGGTCAGGAAGGCAGCGATCTCCAATGCAAAGACCCGGCTCCAGCCGATTGAGATCTTTTCCGGGAAGAGGAGAGAAAGGCCGGCATAACCGATTGCGATCACAATGAGATAGGAGCCCCATCCAAACCAAAGTGAGAGCAGGCTGGCCCACGGCGTAAGGAGCGAGCCCTGTGTATAGCCGCGCAGCGCCAGAAAAGACATAATGGCAACGGCAATCAATGACACACCCAGTGCGTCACGAAGGAACCGGCCAAAGTGCTCGTTGAAGCGCGCCAGACGATCGAGCCAATCGCCGCGCAACTCTGGTTCGTAGGTGTGCTGTGAACTGGAATGTTTTGGCATTACGGATTTAACTGCATGCTCAATCCCATTCGCTGGTGTGCCGGATCGATATGCAGGACGCGCACTTGAACTTGTTGCCCGGTTGTCAGGATATCACGCGGCGTCTGCCCGGCCGCGAGCGACATTTCCGTGGCATGGATCAGGCCCTCGACGCCAATTTCCAGGCGGGCGAACGCGCCATAGGAGAGAACACTCGTGATTTCTGCAGGTAACACCCGTCCTTCTGGGAAATCGGTCAGGGCGCGCTCCCATGGATTCTGAACCAGGCGCTTCAGGCTCAGGGCGACCCGGCACCGCTCGGCAGAAAGAT
>DASTFG010000198.1:0-5666 GCA_035708785.1 Anaerolineales bacterium | reverse complement strand
GTCCTTTTGCGGTGGGAAATGGAATCGCAACCGTTGCCCCAGCCGCGGCCCGGGGAAGGCGAGTATCTTCCTGTGCAACGGGTGATGGGGGATCCGGCGTGGGCGAAGGAACGCATTACCTGGGAAACCGCCCGCAGGATTCGAACCTCAGAAGACAAATATGGATATGGCCGAGCATTCAATAATAGTCCGAATGGAACATCAACAGGACTAACTATTTTGGACCCCACTGCTGGAGGGGGTTCCATTCCTTTCGAGGCACTCCGTCTTGGGCACACCGTTATTGCCAATGAGCTGAACCCAGTTGCAACTACCATCCTCTATGCGACCCTCGATTATCCAGCACGCTTTGGTGTCGACCTTATCGATGACATCTCACGGTGGGGAAAGAGGCTAATGCAGGATATGGTTGCAAAATTGGGAGACTTATTTCCGGCCTCACCGTTAGATTCGGCACAAAAGGAGGCATTAAGAAAATATCTCCGCTACTGCCCAGAATTAGTCGCCGATTACGAAAACGAAACATTGGACGGTTTCATCTATGCCCGTCAGGTCACCTGCCCCAACTGCGGCGAGGAAGCCCCGCTCCTGAACACCTGCTGGCTTTCCAAGGAATCAGGCGATCAGTGGGGGGTGCGAATCGTTACGGATGGACGGCCTCGGGGTGGGACGGTGATATTTGAAACCTATCGGGTGGTTGGAGGTTGCGGACCACATGGCGAAGACCCAAACCAGGCAACCGTCAGCCGGGGTGTAGGGCAATGTGTCCACTGCCGTCAGGCCATCTCTGGGGATGAGATCAAAGCCCAGGCCCGGGGCGAATCGCCCCATGGTCAGTGGAGGGATCGGCTGTATTGCGTTGTGGCCGTCCGCATGGAACCCAGATTGGACCGGCATGGTAAGCCACAGCGTTACGCGAGCGGCCCGAACAGAGGCGAGATCAGGAACCGCAAGGCGCGCTTCTTCCGCCCCCCGAACGAACGCGACCTGCAAGCGCTCAAGGATGCGGAGGCACGACTCCAAGAACGCTGGGTAAGGTGGGAGGCCGAAGGGCTTCTCCCAAGTGAAGAGATCCCTACTAAATCCAGCTATAACCGTGGACATCGACTCTACGGAATGACGCGCTGGTGCGACCTGTTCACGCCGCGCCAGCTTCTCGGCCATCTCACCCTAATCGAAGGGCTCAACCGTTTGAAGCCAGACATTCTCGATGAACTCGGTCCTGAGCGGGGACGTGCAGTGGTGACCTATTTACAGTTTGCCATCGATAAGGGAGCGGACTACAACAGCCGAATGACCCGTTGGCATTATAGCCGCGGGGCGTTAATTGGGACGTTTGGCAGTCACAATTTTTCCCTCAAATGGACCTTTGGCGAGATGATCTTCACAGGGCCTAATTCCGGCGCTGCCTGGGGACTGGCCCAGGTAGTGGATGCCTACCGCGGTATTGCGGAATTAATAAGACCGCTCCATAACCGCTGTTTCCAAGGCGTAACTTTACCTCTTACGATCTTGAACGATACAGCGGCTCATATGCCGAGTATGCCCGATAGGTCCGTAGATCTGGTGTGCATGGATCCGCCCTACTATGACAATGTCCAGTACGGCGAGCTTTCCGACTATTTCTATGTCTGGCAAAAGCGTATCCTGGGCGATCTGTATCCCGGCCTATTCACCCAACGCCTGGTAAACAAAACCGATGAAGCGGTAGCTAACCCCGCGCGAGACGGTTCGAGCGCAGCGGCAAAAGCGACCTATGAACGGATGATGCGGGAGGTCTTCGACGAGTGTCGGCGGGTCTTGAAAGACGATGGCCTGATGGCCCTGATGTTTACCCACAAGTCCCAGGACGCCTGGGAAGTCTTAACCCGTTCTCTGATTGAGGCAGGTTGGACCATCACGGCTTCGTTTCCAGTAGAGTCGGAAGCTGCTGAGTCGATTCACCAGAAGGGTACTGCCTCTGCTGCCAGATCGATCTTCCTTGCCTGCCGGAAGCGCACCACAGAGCAGCCGTTTCCCGCCGTCTGGACTGGCCTCGTGGCCAGGGCGTCCAGCATCGGATCCGTGCTGCTGTGCAGCAGGGACTCATCGAGTTCAAACCGCTCAACCTCATGCCCGTGGACGAAATGGTCGCCTGTTACGGTCGCGCGCTGCATGTCCTCTCCGAGCAGTGGCCGGTTATGGACGGCGACGAGCCGGTCGGTCCGCTGCGGGCGATGAACGAGGCCAGCCGGGTAGTGGCGGAAAACCAGATTGCCCGCATTACTCATAGCCGTCTGTCGGTTGACGATCTCGATCCAGAAACAGCTATGGCGTTGACACTCTATGGGATTCGTGGCCTGTATGAATTTGCCTATGACGAGGCCTTGAACCTGTCGCGTTCCTTGAACATTGCGCTTTCTACCCGTTCCGCCGGGTATCACATCGAGGGACGCATGATCGGCATCAACCAGGAGGCCGGTGGCCAACGGGGTCGCAGTCGTGGTGCCGAGGCAGAAGATATTGGCTACCATGCACCGCTTGTTCGCAAGGGTTCCAGTTACGCCTAGCGCGACCGGAAGAACGCAATCCCAGGCGCCTGGAACGGCCTCAGACCGACTGGGATGTTCTGCACGGGTTGATTCAAGCATACCGCCGGGGGGATACGCCGGTCGCCCGGGCCTGCCTGGAGCAACACGCCTCGCAACACACCCGGCGTATTCTCGACCTCCTGGAGGTGTGGGCGGCCGAAATGGATGATCCAGATGTCCGACGCGAAGCCGAAACCATCCGCTTTGGCCTGCGCTAGCCGGTCAATGATGTAGGAGCGAATTTATTCGCGACTTCTCGACCGTCTACGTGAGATCTCGTCGCGGCTGAAGCCCCTCCTACAAGGATAGCAAGTATGCGACCTGCAAAGCCTGGTCATCACGCCTTACGTAAAGGGCGCGTTTCTCTGGCCGGTCAATACTACGTGGTCACAACGGTCACCTACAAACGCCAGTGGTTTTTTCGGCAATGGCAAATCGGACGGCTGGTTGTGTCAGAGATGCAGCGCCTACACGCAGAGCGCATTGTCCAGTCATTGGCATGGGTCATTATGCCGGATCATCTGCATTGGCTATTGGTGCTGGGCGAGACCATGAGTCTGTCACAGATGATGCGGACCTTTAAGGGCCGTGCAGCGCGTCAGGTCAATCAGGCGCTGCAGCGTACGGGACGGGTATGGGAAACGGCATTTTATGATCACGCTTTGCGTCGCGACGAGGAGGTGAAAGCCGTGGCGCGGTATATCATTGCCAATCCTATACGTGCTGGGCTGGTGACACGGATTGGGGACTATCCACTGTGGGATGCGGTCTGGGTTGGTGAAGAAGATCGCGGCTGAAGCCGCTCCTACAGGAAAGGGCGATGCGGCACCGGTGAAGATCACAGTTGAAGCCGTATCGTAAAGGGAAGGGCGATGCATCCCACGCAAGCTGACCTGCGGAGAGTCAAATGGCGCATCTCCTATCGCACGTCAACCATGAAGCCTGACGGGCAACCGATCGACATCCTGCACGATTTCTACATCCCCGCCCTACGGCGCACGGTGCGCTACGACCGCGTCGCCGGTTATTTCCGCTCGAGTTCGCTGGCTGCTGCTTCCCAGGGCTTTTCCGCCTTCGTGGGGCGCGGGGGGAACATGCGCCTCATCGTCGGCGCCGATATGGACCGGGAGGATGTGCAAGCCATTCTGGACGGCATCGAGGGGCGTCTGGCAGCCGCCTTGAATGCCGAACTGGAAAACCCCGAGGCATGGTCCGAAGAAGTGACCCGTGGCGTCGAACTCCTCGCCTGGATGGTGGCGCACAACTACCTGGAGGTGCGGGTGGCCTTCCGGGTGCATGCCCAGACTGGTGAGCCGCTCGCCCTGGATGCGGTGGAAGACGGCTACGTGCACATGAAATGGGCGGTATTTAGTGACACGGGCGGTAACCGTCTGTATGTCTCCGGTTCACTCAACGAATCCCGCACGGCCCTGACGCTCAACGCGGAAAACATCGACGTGCACTGCGACTGGTACGGCGAGCGGGACCGCCAACGCGTAGACGAGGCCGACCGAGAGTTCGAAGCCCTCTGGGAAAATCACAACCCGAGCCTGCGGCTCTACACCCTACCCGAGGCGGTGCATCGATGGTTAATCACCATTGCCGCGAGGGTGACACGGCCGCTGGAAATTGACGGCAGCAGTGCTGCGCCACTTGAGATTCCACCGCCCTCGGCGTTGGAGCGTCTGCGCTTTGCCTTTCTACGCGATGGCCCCCACTTGCCCGGTGGGCGGTATGTGGGGATGGAGACGACGCCGATTATGCCCTGGCCCCACCAGGCAGTGGTGGCCCGGCGCCTCATTGATACCTGGCCCTACCATTATTTGCTGTGCGACGAAGTGGGGCTAGGCAAGACCATCGAGGCCGGCCTGGCCATTCGCTCGCTCTACCTGGCGGGACTGGTGCCGCGTGTGCTGATCTGTGCGCCGTCCAGTCTGACCCAACAATGGCAACGGGAGATGGCGACCAAATTCCTCCTCCCCTTTGGCCGGGCGCTGGGTGGAACCCATCCGCGCCACGAGTACCTTCTGCCCATCGAAGAAGAACGCGCCGCGTCCTCCATTTACGAACCCGACCTGGTTCTTGTCTCCACGGGTCTGGTGGCGCGCCAAGAACGGCGGCGGGAACTTGAAGCCGCCCCAAAATTCGACCTCGCCCTGGTGGACGAGGCGCACTATGCGCGCCGCAAGAATCCAACCCAAGGAAGTCGGGCGAATCCGCAATATGGTCGCCTTTATACCACCATCGAGCGGGTCCTTCGCCCCAAGAGCCGTTGTCTATTGCTGGCCACCGCCACCCCCATGCAGCTCGACCCGGTGGAGGTAGCCGATCTGTTGCAACTCACGGACCGGGTGGGCGCCTTCCAATATGACCCCAAGCTCATGCTGCTCTACTACGACGCCCTGGGCAAGTTGGTGCATAGTCAGCGGGTTGCTGAAAGAGAATGGGATTTTTTGCGGCGTGCGGTAATAGCCGTTCGCGATCAAGACCCCTTATTCTGGACCTTCATCGAACAGGCCGTCATCGATGGGCGTACCCGGCTGGCAGCCCGACAATGGTTGGATCAGGGACGCATCCCCAGGGGTGGCGATATGCGTGGCATTCAACGTTTGATTTTTGGCGCCTCGCCGCTCTCCCGCGTGATGCTGCGTCACACGCGACCGCTGTTGGAAATTTACCGCGAGGCAGGACAACTCGGAGCCAACCTGGCACGCCGTTGTATCTGGCCGATTCCGCGCATTGTTTTCACACCCCAGGAACGCGAGGCGTATGATCAGCTGGAGACTTACTGCAAGGGGCTGGCCGAACAGATGGCCGGGCAAGGCGATCAGACCCGCAGCGCTGTGGGGTTCTTGCTTAGCTTTTTGCGTCTACGCTTTGCCTCCAGCCTGTTTGCCATCCGCGAGACCCTGCGCCGCCGCCGGCAACGTGTGCAGGCGGCGATAGATCGGCTGGGACTCGACGACGGCATCATTCCTGAAGACATTGATCTGGAAGACATTTTAGAAGAAGGCGACGACGATGATGAAGCGGTGCGGGCGCTCCTGAAAAACCGCACGCCGGCTGACCTTCACTGGGAACGGGAGCAATTGCAAA
>DASTFG010000197.1:0-4561 GCA_035708785.1 Anaerolineales bacterium | reverse complement strand
TGCCGCTGGTGGGCGCAAGAAATTTGGCTTCAACGATGACCTCAGCCGCATAGGGTATCACGGCATGGACTATGCTGGCTTCATGCCCTCAAGACAATACCCCAACTAGGAGATTTCATGGAACGAGGCGTTTACTTCGATGCATGGTTCCCCAACCAGCATTGCTACCATCCGAGCCTGCCCGGGCGGCGGCTGCGGATGATCGACCATCTGGTCGAGTACCGCGCCACGACACTGGTCTGGGCAGCGATGGGCGGAGGCTCGATCTCATTGCCATACCTTGAAGAGGAGGCCTTCGCGCCGATCGACCCGCGCTTCCGCTTCTATGGCTTCGTCAATGACAGCGAGTTCGTTAAAGAGTGTCAAAAACACGGCATCAAAGTCTTCGGCATCGTCTTCGAGGTCCAGGGCTGGGAAATGCCGGCCGAATTGAATGAGGATGAGACCGAGATCTTGTCCTTCAACGAGTTACGCGGCGTTGGTCAGCGGGCCTGGATGGGACTGCGCGAGTTTTCGCAGAACCGTTATCCCAATCTGTGGCCTCCGATCGAAAAGTACTTCCCGGACGGGCTGTTCGACAGCGATGGCAATCAAGTCACCGACCTGATCGAGAACTGCGTCTCACGCGACATCCATGGGGTGCCCTGCCATGCCCGCTGGGTGGAATGCCCGGACCGCGAGCACCAGTGTTACCTGATGGATCGCAACAACCCGGTCTGGCGCGAGTACCTGAAAGCCATCATCCGGGTCCAAATCGATGCCGGCGTGGATGGAATTCAGCTCGATGAAGCCGAGCTGCCGATCACCAGCTTTCAGTATGGCGGCTGTTTCTGCAGGGACTGCATGAAAGGCTTCCAGCAATATTTGAAGGATTTGTCTGAGGATCAGCGCCCAAGTGAATTAAAAGGCGTTGACCTTGATACCTTCCATTACGGCGAATGGCTCTTAGCGCAGGGATATGACTTCAAGACGGAGCGTGAAAGCACGCCCCTCTTCTTCGAATATCATCGCTACCAAACCCGCCAGATCGCCCGCTATTTCAGCGAGCTGGCCGATTATGCCCGCCAGTACGCCGCCGAAAAAGGGCGCAACGTTTTGGTCTCGGGAAATTTCTTCAACCTGGTGGCGCACTGGTATTACGCCATGGAACCGAAGGTTGACCTTATCATTACCGAGATGCGCAACACGCGCTACCGCCAGCCAGCCTGGTACCGTTATGTCGCCGGGTTCGCGGCCGGCAAGCCGGTCATCGTCGCGGAAAATCCATATGGCGGCGTAATCCCTGATCTGGTCCAGATGCTCAAGGTCGGCAAGGGATATGACCTGTTCCGTATGTCGCTCTATGAGGCGGCCGCGCTGGGTGCCAACATGAGTGTGCCCTATGGCGCGTGGATGGGAAGTGTCATCCAGGATTCGTTCAACCCCCCGCATGAACTGTGTGTGGAGATTCAGAGATTTCTGGCCAACCATGAACATCTTTTCAGTCACAGGACAGCATCAGAGACTGCGATCGTGTACAGCGTGGAGACCGAGTTCCAGCGCGAAAGCGGGCGCGGCATCTTTGCCGACAACCGCTACAACGTCGAGACGAGTGAGATCGGTCCGTTCTGGCAAGCCTGTGAAGCGTTAAGTGATGCGGTCCAGCCCTATGATGTGATCTTTTTCCCTGACGGTGACTTGAGACCTGACACCTTAACACATGACAGCCTTAGTCAATATCGTACCCTGATCCTGCCAGACTGCCGCTATCTGACCGAGGCACAATCCCAGGTATTGAATGATTACGTGAAACGCGATGGCCGTTTGCTGGTGATGGGCGAACTGGGAGCCAATCTGTCTGCCAGGCAACGCGACGCGATCTTAACTCATCCCGGCACACGCCAGGTTGAGGTCGGCGCGGCATTCGATCTGAACTGGCTTCCGTTTGGGCAGCAGGCACAGCTTTCTATCCCGGCCGACATTGCGATCAACCTCCAGCGCGTGGAGCAGGGAGTCGCTGTTCATATCATCCGGTATGATTATGATTCGCAGCAAGATCAAGTCCCCGGGATAGATGAGCTGAACATCGACTTGCGCCTGCCCGACAGTTTTAACAGCCTGGAAGTCTTCAGCCCGGGCGAGATACTGCAGGCTGAGTTGGAAATGTCTGGAGACTCACCCCGCATAGCACTTCAGAATCTCCCACTCTACAGCATTATTTTATTGAAAGAGTAACAGGCGTTCTCTAACGCCGGTTTGCACCAACGGGACATTCTCTAATGTCCCTTACACATGCATGTTGAGGAGGCACACATGATCAGCAGAGAACAGTTTGAATCTGCCCAGCAGCAGGCCCGGGAATACCTGTCTCGTGCCGGGATCGTTATCACGCCGGAGGAGGCTGCCAATATCGAAGTAGCCGATTTCGGCCTGAACGAGCTGGACAGCACCGGCCTGGAGCTGGTAGTCTACGTCAACACGGAGCGCGTCTGCGCCAAGGAGCTCGTCCTCTTCCCGCGTCAGACCTGTCCTGAGCATTACCACCCGCCAGTTGCCGGTGAGCCGGGGAAGGAAGAAACCTTCCGCTGCCGCTGGGGCGAAGTCTACCTGTATGTGCCCGGCGAGGCAACGCCCAATCCCAAAGCCATTCCGCCCAAGCGACGGGAGAATACGTATAACGTCTGGCACGAAATCGTGCTCAAGCCGGGAGATCAATACACACTGATGCCGAATACGCCGCATTGGTTCCAGGCCGGGGATGAGGGCGCGGTCGTCTCGGAGTTCTCCACCCGCAGCCGCGACGAGTCGGATATCTTCACCGACCCGCAGATCCAGCGCGCACCGCAGGTCGCGGACTAGACCGCTTGTTTTGTTCGCGAGTCGTTCGATTTGCCGAGCAAATCGTGCGAGCACAGGATGCAGTGCAACTGCATCCTAAACAAATATACCTGATGACAAAAGTCTTACTCGATACCGACATTGGCACCGACGTCGACGACGCCGTCTGTCTGGCCTATCTCCTCTCCCACCCAGACTGCGAGCTGCTCGGCATCACTACGGTCACGGGTGAGCCCGTCCAACGCGCCTCGCTGGCCAGTGTCATTTGCCGCGCTGCGGGCAGGGAGATCCCTATCTACCCCGGCGCCGACCAGCCGATGCAGGGAGAGCAGCGCCAGCCTGTTGCCCAGCAGGCCGCCGTCCTGCCGCGCTGGTCACACGCAACCGATTTCCCAACGGGCCAGGCAGTGGACTTCCTTGCAGACACCATCCGGTCCAATCCCGGCAATGTCATTCTCTTGACGATTGGACCTCTGACCAATGCAGGCCTGTTGTTCTCAACATATCCCGATGTCGCAGACCTGCTGGCAGGCCTAGTGATCATGGGCGGCAACTTTGACGAGGGGGGTTCGGAGTCAGGACGGATCGAATGGAATGTCGCCGGTGATCCAGTGGCGTCGGAGATCACTTACAAGGCGCCGGTTCGCTTGCACCGCTCCCTGGGACTGAATGTCACGCAGCAGGTCGTTATGGATGCCGAATCGGTTCGCGAGAAATTCACCGCTCCCCTGCTGCGTCCGGTCATGGATATGGCCGAGGTCTGGTTTGCGGGGTTCTACCCGTCCATCACCTTCCATGACCCATTGGCTGCAGCGACCATCTTCGAACCCGATTTGTGCGCATACGAGCAGGGCACGGTCAGATTAGACAATCGAGACAGACCTGGGAGGACGATCTGGCAGCCGGGCGGACCCGACTCTCCGCATCAGGTCGCGATGACGGTCGACGTGGATCGCTATTTTGAGCATTTCTTCAGTGTAGTTGGCTAACAAAAAGGAATACATCATGAATGAAATCGTACAGCAGATTTTTCAGGGCATTTTGGAGGGCGAGCAGGATGCGGTCGCAGATAGCGTACTCACTGCCCTTCAGGCCGGTGTGCCCGCGAAGACGATCCTGGAAGAAGGGATGCTGCCAGCCATGGCCGAGGTCGGCCGGCAATTCGAAGAAGGTGTATGTTATGTCCCGGAAATGATGATTTCTGCACGCGCCATGAAAGCCGGGCTGGCAAAGCTGCAGCCAAGTTTAAAACAGGCAGATGCGCAGGCGGCCGGCCATGTTGCTCTGGGAACGGTGCGAGGCGATCTTCATGATCTGGGGAAGAACCTGGTGGGAATGATGCTCGAGGGTGCGGGTTTCACCGTGAGGGACCTGGGCGTGGACGTTTCCCCGGAGGCGTTTGTGGAGGCCGCCGACGATGTCGATATGCTTGGCCTCTCCGCTCTACTGACGACAACGATGGGGAGCATGAGGGAGACGCTGGATGCCCTCGATGCCGCCGGCAAACGTCCGAAGGTCAAAGTCATCGTCGGCGGCGCGCCGGTGACAGAGGATTTCGCCCGCCGGATCGGCGCGGATGGCTATGCCCCGGATGCCAGCCGGGCAGTTGCGCTGGCAAAGTCGCTCATCTCGTCATCTGATTGAAGCACACGCATCGTTTTAAACAAGAAAACCCTTTTTGAGGGTTTCATCTCAGCTAGACTTTATCCATTTGAACATTAACAAAAAGCAAGGTAAGCTACAG
>DASTFG010000196.1:0-6728 GCA_035708785.1 Anaerolineales bacterium | reverse complement strand
ACGGGTAAGATGACACGCGCCAGCTCCTTCCAGGAAGATGATCACCGCCGGTTCAACAGGCAGGGCGAATCCTTCGATCGCGGCGAGACCTTCTCCGGCCTGGACTACGAAGTTGGCTTGCAGGCCGTGGAAGAACTGCGTGCCCTCCTGCCTGCCGAGATGACCATGACACAAATGGCCTTGCGCTGGATCCTGATGTGGTCTGCCGTGACCTGCGCCATCCCGGGCGCCAAGCAGCCTGCACAAGTCGATGAGAATGTAAAGGCTTCGGACCTGCCTCCGCTTTCGGATGAACTCATGTCGCGGGTACGCGAGATCTATGACCGGCTGGTCCGCCCGCACGTGCATCATTATTGGTAATGCTGTGCTGCCAAAAGGTCTCCCGACCTGTGCCAAACAATGACCGCCAGGTCTCCTCGAGGAAACGATGATTGAATTATCACAACTATATCTTTTCATCGGAGCCAGTTTGGCCCTCTTACTTGTTCCCGGACCGGCCGTCCTGTATATTACTGCCCGAAGCGCCAACCAGGGACGGCTGGCCGGGCTGGTGTCGGTGCTGGCGATCGAAACGGCCAACTTCCTCCAGGCAGTTGCCGCGACCCTGGGACTCTCAGCCATCCTGTTGTCCTCGGCCCTGGCCTTTGATGTTGTGAAGTATCTCGGAGCCGCCTACCTGATCTACCTTGGCCTTCGCAAGCTCCTGGCTACGGAGGAGAGTGCCGGCGAGGAAACGCTCAGACGCGAAGGCCTATGGCGCATTTACTGGCAGGGTTTCGTGGTCAACCTGCTCAACCCGAAAACCGCCCTGTTCTTCTTTGCCTTCCTGCCTCAATTCGTCGATCCGGATAGAGGCAATGTCACCATACAGACCCTGTGGCTGGGTGTGCTCTTCGTCGGGATGGCGATCATCACCGACAGCATGTATGCCTTGTTGGCCAGCTCCCTTGCGGACAGATTGAGGGGCAACAGACATTTCCAGAACGGAGAACGATACTTTGCGGGGCTGGTCTATATGGGCCTGGGGATTACGACCGCCTTGACAGGCGCGAAGAAGTAAATCAATTGGGATACGCCAGGCTGTAGTTATTATTTCGTACAGCAGAACTGGTCGTGCTGATTTCAGGCAGAGGCGTGGCAATCGAAAGCAGCGTAAAACCGACAAAGCTGGTGCCGAGACCGGTCTGCTGTGACAAGGCATATCCCGCCGTAGCCACCGCCCAACCCCCGGTCAGGACAATTGAAGCAAAACCGGCAAACGAGAATATCAAACGGAACTCGCTTCTGCCGGCAGCCAGCGTGCATGCGCTTCGGCGCGATCTGAGATATAGATAATGACCAGGTAGGCCGCGAAGCAATCATTGGACCCAGCCCGAGCGGCAGCAATTCACCTTCTATATTCAGGGCGGAAGACAGACCTTGCTCCTTTCAGCCTCTCTTCAGATAGAAAATTCCCGCGCTCCTTGCATCTCTTCAACAAACAATCACCGGACCGGTCCGAATAGTTCAAGAAGCTCCACTGCTTCTTTTCTGCCCGGTTTCAATTTTGACATCCGGAAGCTCTACTTCGGTCACTTCCAGATAGCGCTCATGGACTTCTTTCTGATCCTCCCGCTCCGGCTGGTGGCTGGCACTGTCCCGTTCGATCATCCTGGCATGGCGCTCCAGGACCTGGATGACCTCCGGGTCGTCTGTCATTCCCTTCAGGGCAGCGATCTTTTCCAAAAGCCGGATGTACACAGCCACGTTATCGCGCGCGGACTGCCTGATCTGGTTGAAGGCCGTATCAAGCACGCCCGTCAGGGTCAGTGGCCGCGCCAGAACGATCCGCAGCCTGCCTTCATCGTCGTAGCGGTATGCGGAAGGGAAATCCTTCTTGAGTAGCTTTGCCAGCGCAGCGCCCAGCCAGTCGATGCAGGCCAGGGCGGTGAAAGTGGCATTGATGCCTGTGGAGAGCGAGCGCTCGGCCACTTCGACCAATTGCTCGATTCCAAATTCAACATCCTGCGTATGTGTACGCTGCTTTCCGACGATGAAATTCGTTCTCAGGCTGTGGGCGATCTGATCGTCCAGCCGCTCCCCTGGCCAGACGTAAGCCAACACTTCTTCCTCGATTAGAAAATGTCCCGGCCGGAGAGGCAGCTTGAGTAGCAGATCGTGGTCACGGGCGATGCCCATAAGCCCCTTTTCATCAACGGCCTGGATGTATCCGTTCATCCCGGCTGTGAGCGGTCTGGCCCGCTCTTCGAAATCGCGGGGAACATCCCGTTTGTTTTGTTGCTCCCGGCTTTCCGGTGCGCCAGTGCCGGCCCCGGATGGGAAGAGGCGCTCAATGGTTTTGAACAGGTCGACGGCCACTTCGCCGACCACATAAGGTGCCTGCATGCTGAGTGCCATGTGGTGGAAGAAGTAAATCAGCACGATCAGGCTGAGCAGCGCCAGTAACAGTCCTACCGTAACCGATATGTAGGGAACAAATTCCTCATTTCCATCACTGCGGACCGTGCGCAGCACCAAAAGACAATAGATAAAGGTGGCAATAAAGGTGCCTAGCACAAGCTGGTTGCCGGTGTCGGACATGTAGTTGCGGAGCAGGCGCGAGCCAAACTGCGAAGAGTTCAGCGATAGCGCTACCATCGTGATCGAGAACGTGACACCCGCCACGGTAATCATCGATCCGGCCACGGCCTGCAGTAGTCCGCGCGCCCCCTCAGCCCCCCCGCTCCAGATGAAACCGAGGCTGAGCAAGACACGCGCCCGCAAGTGACTGTCGAGGCTTACGGTGAAAAGGGACAGCAGAATAGCCCCGATCGCCATCAGCCCTGGCACGAACCAGTAGCTGCTCCTGGCTTCTTCCCACACCTTCAGTAGGCGTATCTGCATAGGTTATTTTTATCCTTCACCGAAATCCCTCTTCAGGACGATGTCTTCCGGCAAGCGGTTGTCATCGCCGTTGCTGGCATGATATGAGCGGGCTACTCGACTACAGTCGGGTTCCGCTGGATATCCTTTGCCTGGCGCGCGATCCTGGCTGCCTCCCTGACCAGCTGGCTGCTATAGCCCCATTCGTTATCGTACCAGCTCATGATCTTCACCAGATCGCCGTCGATCACCTGGGTGAGTTCCAGATCGATGATCGCAGCGCGGGAATCCTGGATGATGTCCGAGGAGACCAGGGGTTCATCGCTCACGCCGAGGATCCCTGCATACTGCTCGTTCTGTGCTTCTTCACGGAAGATCTGATTGATTTCTTCCACAGAAGTTGGCCGGTCGGCAATGAAGACGATGTCGGCAATCGACCCGACAGCAACCGGGCCGCGGATAGCTACGCCATCGAACCTGCCTTCCAATTCAGGCAGGGCCTTCGTGGTCGCGATCGCTGCCCCGGTCGAGGTCGGGACGAAATTGGCTGCGGCGGCACGGCCTCTGCGGAATTTCTTGCTGGGCGAATCGACCAGCTCCTGCGAGGAAGTATAGGCATGGATCGTGGTCATCAGCGCCTTTTTCACGCCGATCCGGCGGTGCATGATCTCCATGGGAGGCGTGATGGCATTGGTTGTACAGCTTGCACAGGAAACAATGCGGGCCGGCTCGCCGGCCTGGCCAACGCCATGGACCACTGTACCGATCCCGTCTCCCTTCACCGGTGCGGAGAGAATCACATATTTTGCCCCGGCCTCGACATGCTTCTTCAAATCCTCCACTTTGGTGAAGACGCCTGTGCTCTCGATCGCGATGTCCACGCCAAGCTCATCCCAGGGGAGCTGGGATGGATCCTTAACGTTATAAACCGGATACTCTCGTCCATCCACGATCAGACTGTTGTCTGTGCTATCGACTGTTTTCTCGTAACGGCCGTACACCGTATCGTATTTGAGCAGGTATGCCAGGTTATCCGTTGGGACAATATCGTTTACCGCAGCGATTTCCAGCTGCGGCGTGTCGAGGACGATCTTGAAGATCGCCCTGCCAATCCGGCCAAATCCATTGATCGCTACTTTTGCCATTTTTTCCTTCTTTCACTAAAACGGTTTTTGGGGGATTTATCACTCGCTACTTGATGTAGAGTTCGCTTCTGTCTTGCGAATGAGCTATCACTGGCCTATCTTTATACTTTTAAACGGAACCGCTGGCAATCGGGTAAATCCTCTATAGCCTCTGCCCTAAGATACTTTCTCGCGCAACTCTAGTATAATCCGTTCATGGCCATAAAATCTCAACTGAATGAGTCGATGAAAGATGCCATGAGGAGCGGAGACGAGGTGCGCAAGCGCACCATCCGCATGGTGTTGGCCGCGGTCAAGCAGGCGGAGGTGGACAGGCGTACCGAGCTCGACGATATGGCTGTCATGAATCTCATCCAAAAGGAGATGAAGAACCGCCGCGAGGCGCTGGAGGAAGCAAAGAAGGCGAACCGTACAGACCTGGTGGAAGCCAACGAAGCCGAGATCAAGGTGCTCGAAGCATTCCTGCCAGAGGCAATGCCCGATGAAGAGCTGCGTGCACTCGTGCAAACTGCCATCGATGAAACAGGCGCCTCCTCTCCTGCTGACATGGGCAAGGTGATGAAGGTCGTTATGCCAAGAGTGGCCGGACGCGCCCCAAACGATAAGGTCAGCGCGGCCGTACGGGAACTGCTCCAGAAATAAAATGGGGATCATATCCGCACAGCAGCGCGCCACGCCTGGACGCATCCGCAGCCTCCAGTTCATTCTGCTCATCCTGGTGAGTCTCATATCCTATGGGGCCTTGATCCTGCCGGTTGCGCTGCGCCCGGGAGCCGTGCCGTTAAAGGTCGGTGACGTTTCGCCGAGCGACTTCCAGGCGCCCGAATCCCTTACCTACGAGAGCCAGGTACAAACAGAGCAGCAGCGTCTCGCGGCAGAGAATGCGGTCGCGGCTGTATATGCCCTTCCCGAGCCATCCATTGCGCGCGGTCAGATCGAGCGGCTGCGCACCGCACTGCAATACATTACCCTTGTCCGCAACGATGAGCATGCGACCCCTGAGCAAAAATCATCAGATATCGCTGCCTTGAGCGATGTGACCCTGCGGCCGCGGACAATCGAGCAAATCCTTGCACTGCCCCCCGCTCGTTGGGATACGATCCGACAAGAATCATTAAGCGTGCTCGAACAGGTGATGAGACGCCGCATCCGCGATCAGGATCTGGAGTCTGAGCGGCGGTCGGTTCCCTCGCTCATCAGTCTGGCGTTGAACGAAGAGCAGGCAGCCATCGTCGCCGAGCTGGTGATGGCATATATCGTCCCGAACAGCGTGTTCAGTCCTGAATTAACGGCAGCCGAAAAAGCCGCCGCCCGCGAAGCAGTCCAACCCGTCACCAGGGAATATAAACAGGGAGAGATCATCGTCCTGCGCGGGCAGATCATTACTGCGGCAGAGCTGGAAGCCCTGGAACAATTCGGATTGATCAGGCAAGCCGACCCGTGGCAGGATTATGCCGGTGCAGGCGCGCTGGTCATCATCGTCGCTGTGTTCATCCATCTATACCTTTCGCAACGGCAGCTGCCATTTTTGTTCGAGCCGCGCAGCCTGATCGTGATTGCATTGATCTTTATTTTGTTCATTGTCAGCGCCCGCATGTCCATCCAGAACCGCACAGTGCTGCCGTACACCTTTCCATTACCCGCTGCAGGGTTACTGCTCGCAACACTGTTCGGCCTGGAAGCCGGGATCGTCTTTTCGATGGCGCTCGCGCTGCTTGCCTCGTATGGCATGCCCAACGCGCTGGATCTGACTCCCTACTATCTCGTTGCATCCCTGATCGGCGTCCTTGTGCTCGGCACCGCCCGCCGCGTCTGGACGTTCTTCCGCGCAGGCATGGGGATCGCTGGGGCGGGCATGATCATCCTGCTGGCCTTCCGCGTTCCCTTCACAACCTATGATGGGATCGCGCTGCTTCAATTGGCAGGCGCTGCGATCTTCAGCGGGCTGGCTTCGGCGAGTATTGCGCTCCTCCTGCAGTATTTCCTGGCACAGGCTATGGGACTCACCACAGCCTTGCAGCTGATCGAAATCTCACGCCCCGATTTTCCGTTGCTGCAATTCTTTCTGCGCAACGCGCCCGGCACCTACCAGCACAGTCTGCAGGTGGCGAACCTGGCCGAGCAGGCTGCTGAGCGAATCGGTGCGGATGCGCTGCTCACACGTGTGGGAGCACTTTTTCACGATGTAGGCAAGGCGCTGAATCCGATCTACTTCATCGAGAACCAGGTGCCGGGCAGTGCGAACAAGCACGATGAACTGGATGCGGCTGAAAGCGCTCGTATCATTATTGCGCACGTCCATGATGGCGTCGCGCTGGCGCGCAAACATCGGCTGCCGCGGCGTATCGATGATTTTATCCGTGAGCATCATGGTACGATGATCACGTTTTATCAGTATAACAAGGCCCTGGAAGCCGCGGGCGGCGATGCATCCAAAGTGGATATCGAGCAGTTCCGTTACCCCGGACCCCGGCCGCGCTCACGCGAGACTGCACTGCTCATGCTGGCCGATGGCTCCGAGGCGCGTGCCCGGGCAGAAAGCCCGCAGAGTGAGGAAGCGATCCGCAAAATTGTCCTCTCCACGATCGAGATCGCGCAGAAGCAGGGCCAGCTCGATCACACCCAGCTGACTTTTCGCGATCTCAACATTGTGACAGAGGCGTTCGTCAATATCCTGCGCGGCACCTTCCACCCGCGCATTATGTATCCCAAAACAGAGCA
>DASTFG010000195.1:0-17464 GCA_035708785.1 Anaerolineales bacterium | reverse complement strand
CCGTAAAGTGAGTTCAAGAAGATATCACCCCTCAGGTCATTGATGAGAGCGGTCCCCGCGCCGCCCGGACCGAATAAAGGCGTTCCCGGCAGAAGGTCGGTGAACGCGGAGTACATAAAAATAGCGACGGCGGTCCGCACGGCAAAGCGATACCCTCCCAGGAAGCGCCACCCCAGAGCAAAGAGCGGGACATTGCCGATGAGGATCATCAAGCCGATCGGCCATCTGGTGAAATGGTTGATCAGCTGGGAGATGCCGCTCACCCCTCCCAAGGCCAGGTCGGCAGGGACAAAGAACAGGCGCAGCGACAGAGCCTGGATCAAAGCGGCGATGATGATCAAAACATAATCACGGATGGTCGGCCAGTGTTTTTTCATTTTAGAGGAGAACGGTGGCCGAGTGCCACGAACTCGCGGGACTACTCAACCAACCGAACTAAATAATCTTTACTCCCGCCCTTTCCTCCATCACCCCGACGACCGCCGAGTTATCCAGCTCACCCATGCCAAGGTCGATCATCTGTTGGAACAGCTTTGTATTCTCCGTAGTGCTGGGAACAGGAATATCATACTCAACCGAAGTCTCCAGGATGATCTTTAAATCCTTCAGCTGCATATGCGCCTTGAAACCGGGATTGCGATTCCCGGCAAACAGGCGCGGCGGCTTGACGTCGAGGGTCCAGCACTGGGCCGCGCCGCCCTTGATCGCCTCCACCACCTTGCGCGGGTCCACGCCGGCTTTCTTCGCAAAGACCAGAAGCTCCCCCATCGCGACCATCTGCGCGGCGACCATGATCTGATTGGCCGCCTTGGCCACCTGACCTGCGCCCGAGTCGCCGACGTGTGTGATCGTCTTACCCATCGCCTGGAGCACGGGCATGGCCTTTTCCAGCGCGGACGCGTGCCCGCCGACCATGACGGTCAGAGTCGCGTCGCGCGCCCCGATATCCCCGCCCGAGACCGGGGCATCCAATGCCAAGACATTCTTTTCAGCCAGCCTCTCCGCGATCCTGCGCGCGGCGGCGGGCTTGATCGTCGAGTTATCGATATAGATCAGCCCCTCGTGCGAGCCTTCGATGATCCCCCCTTCGCCCAAAACGACCTTTTCCACATCAGGCGTATCGGGGAGGTTTGTGAAGATCACATCTACCTGCCCGGCAGCTTCTTTTGGGGAATCCGCGGCTCTTGCGCCCTCAGCAACCAGTTCATCCACTGCTTCACGTGAGCGGTTGTGAACGACCGTGGAAAACCCTGCCTTAAGGATATTGCGCGCAATCGATTTGCCCATTAATCCCAGCCCGATATACCCGACTTTGAGCATAGTGACTCCTCTGGAGAATTTTGTAGGCATTATAAACCCGCCCCCCGCCGCTGCTCACCTGCGCGCCCCTCCACTTGCGCCTCCGTGTGGCGCACAAGTGTCCCGTCACCGTTGAGGACGCCGCGCCGAAGGGGAAAGGATCGGAGGGAATGGGCTCAGGTATAATCTCCTGCATGCGCAGTGCGCTCATTGTTTACAATCCCGCCGCGGGCCGTTTTTCGGTCAGGCCGTTTCTCAACTCTGCTGCAAATGAGCTGGAGTCTGCCGGGTGGAAGGTGGACGCGGCAGAGACACAAAGCGGTGAGCATACCATCGAGTTGGCAAAACAGGCCGCGGCTGAGAAAAAGGATGCGGTCTTCGCGGTCGGCGGCGATGGGACGATCGGTAACGTTGTCAACGGATTGGTCGGCTCCGAAACTGCCCTTGGGGTCCTGCCGGCCGGCACGGCCAACGTCTGGAGCATCGAGTTGGGGCTGCAGCCGTTTGCCTGGACGCGTCCATGGGCGCTGCGAAAGAACGCATCCATTCTGGCTAATGCTCCTTGCTACGCGGTGGATGTGGGCATGTGCAACCAGTTTGCATTTATGATGTGGGCCGGCATCGGGTTGGACGCCTTGACGATCCAGTCGCTCGAGCCGCGCATCCGCCTTGAAAAGTTTTTTGCTGTGCCCGAATACGCCGCCAAGGCGATCTGGAAGGCCGCGCAGTGGAGCGGCATCCGTCTGCGCTTATGGGCGGACGGCCAGGAAGTGGAGGGGCACTTCCTGTTGGCAGTAGCGACGAATATCAGGCACTACATGGGCGGTCTTTCGAACCTTTCGCCCGATGCCTATCTCGACGACGGCCTGCTGGATCTCTGGCTGTTCAGCGGGAACAATATCGGCGATGCCCTTCGCCATGCGTATGACCTGTGGCGCGGCAGCCACGAAAGATCCGATGCAGCCCGGCGCATCCGGTTTCACACCCTACGTGTGGAGGCCAAATCTCCCTTTCTGATCCAGAGCGACGCCGAGCCGCGCGGCTCCACGCAGACAGCCGAAATCAGGATCCGCAGCCGGGAATTGAAAATGCTGATGCCGCCGCGCGGCATGGACTTATTGAAGAATGCCTCCTCACCATCAGGGAATCACAATGGATCCTCGCCAGCTCCTTAACAGATGGGTGGTCCTGGGCACACTCGCCATCGCAGGACTATTGACGCTTATCACAGCGCTCTCCATCCGGTTGATGGTTACCCCTCAATCTTCCGATGCCGGGTTCGCGCCCGCGGACGTGACCGTCATCGCTGCCCCGACCTCCACATCCAGCGCGCCGCCCACACCGACGATCGATCCCTTCGCCACGCCCACCTCCCCGGCCGGGATCGCGATCGGCAACTATGTGCAGATCACCGGCACCCAGGGCGACGGGCTACGCATCCGTTCCGAGCCTGGCCTGGACGGCGAGCCGCAATTCCTCGGCTTCGACTCGGAAGTCTTCATCGTTCGGGATGGACCCCGCGAAGTGGACGGCTACACCTGGTGGTATCTCGTCGCCCCCTATGATGAGACACGCGTCGGCTGGGCCGCGGCCGATTTCCTGACATATGTTCCTGCGCCCGAATAATTGTATGCAGGAGTGTAATCTCCCTGCCTGTATGGAGACAGATGAACGAAAAACCGACCGGCATCACCGCCAATAAAAAGACCAGGGAATTCACCATCACCTGGAATGATAATCACACGAGCCTCTACTCATTCGAGTTGCTGCGCGCGGCCTGCCCGTGCGCTTCCTGCCGCGGCGGGCATGAGAACATGAAGTCCGAGCCCGATGCGGAGGTGTTCGACATCAGGCTGGGCGATACACCGTCCACGCGGATCAGCAATGTTGTTGCAGTGGGATCCTATGCCCTGACCATCGTCTGGGAGGACGGGCATGATTACGGGATCTACAACTGGCACTATCTGCGCGCGCTGTGTCCGTGCCCGGAGGACCGGGCAAAGTATGGGAAAGTTTAATACTATTTCCAACAAAAAGGCAGCTGTTTTCTTAGCCGCCTCTTTACTTAAGGTCTTGGCGTCCGGGTAGGCATTCGCGTTGGGGTTCTGGTAGGGGTGCGAGTTGGCGTCCTTGTCAGGGTCGGGGTCCGGGTAGGGGTTCTTGGGCGCAGAGTGGGGGTGGGAGTCGGCGTCGCCAGAGCGGCCAGGTGCTCCTCCGCTTGTGCGCGCATTTCCTCCGTCATGGCATCCTCGGGCAGATCCAAGAGCATCTGCCAGTATTCCGCGGCATCCTCGAAGTCCTCGCGCCTCTCATAAACAATGGCGCCCCAGTAATAAGCCAGGGCCTTCTGTTCATCGGTTTCGGCGAACGCTTCGACCCGGTCCAGTTCCAGCAGCGCGCTGCCGTTCCGGCCCTGCAGCAGATGCGTGCGCAGGATGCCGAGGCGGACATCAAACGAATCCGGGTAGAACAACAGGGCGCTGTCCATGTCCTCCTCTGCCTGGTCGCCGTCCTCAAGCTCCACATACGACAGGAACCGGTACAAATATGCCTCGCGCTGGTTCCTGTTCAGCGAGAGGGACCTGTCCAGAGCCTCGATCGTTTCTTCGTATTGTCCGTTGTTGTAGTGCATCTTTCCCAGGAGCAGATAGGCTGCGCTGTCCTCCGGCTGGTACTTGAGATAGATCTCCAGTGCATTCGCCGCCTCGACGTCCTCCCCCGCTTCCGCGTAAAGCTGCCCCAGCAGAAGATACACGGGCAGCATGGTCACATCCAGCTCGTTGGCACGCCGGGCAGCGATCAGCGCGAGCTCGAGTTCGCCTTCCCTCTGCCGCGCCTGGGCCAGTGTAAAATAGACGAGCGGCGAATCCGGAAGGCGACGGTCTGCCTGGGCCAGATCGGCCACCGCGCCCTGGATATCGCCGTCTCTCAGTTTGACCCTGGCGCGCTCGAGATAGGCCTCGCCAAAGTTGGGATCCAGCCGGATGGCGTTATCCAACAGGGAAAGCACATCCGCGTTGGGATTGGCTTCCAGCTGGGCTCGCGCCATGCCAACATATGCGGGTCCAAATTCCGGGTTTTTTTCCAGGGCAAATCCATACGATTGAAAGGCGAGCGTGTGATCCCCTTTGAAGCGATATGCCTCACCGAGATAGTAAAAAGTATCCGCCGCGTCCGGTTCCAGCCGGATGACTTCCCGCAGCCCGGCGATGGCATCATCCCATTCGCCTCGCATAAACGCGGCTCTCACAACGCGATAAGTATCCGCTGATTCCGGCGGACGCGGCGTGTTCACGTACAGGGCTGTTGGGGTATAGGGCACAGAAAGCAATTCGGAAAGCGGCGCAGAAGTATTGATCGCAACAGGCAGGGCAGTGGCATTGAGCGCCGTGGGAGTGAGAGTATAGGTGGGCGAAGGTCCGGGTGTACGTGTGGGCGGGGCAGGTGCCTGGCGCATGGCAGGGAGAATAACAGTGAACACCACCGCGCCGATCAGCAAAGCGCCCAGCGTAACCAAACCGCCCAGACGGACCGCTGGATTGGTTCTAATTGCCTCCCAGCCTTTCGGTCTGGACCTTTCATGGGCGAGCAAAAGCTTTTCTTCCCAGGTGCGCGGCCGGTTCAAGGGGAAGGGCTGGATGCTCTCATCAGGAGGCAGCGCGCCGTGCAGGATCAGGCCGCGTTTCGCGGCGGCATTTTCAGGGTCCAGCTTGAGGGCCGTCTGCAGGCAGTAGATGCGCTCCTTGGCCGTGTCGACCGTCGAGCTCATCCAGACCCAGTAGGTCACGTTGTTCTGGTCAGCCTTGAGTAGATCCGTGAGTAGTTCGCGCGCCCGTGTTTTGTTCCCCTCACGCAAGGCATCCACGGCTTCTTGGAATACTGCGTCGTCAGCCATGTGCCGATTTTACCTTACTCGTGAAATTCCTCCACCTGGTATACAAGCACGTCGAAACGCCGGCTCCGCCAGGAGTCATGACTCATGCCCATCTTATGGCAGAGATTATCCATGAACTCCGCGGGGCTCCCGATCTTTTCCCACACCTGGGGAAGGAATGTGGCCCGGCGGCCTGTGACATCGCGCAAAATCACTCCATCCACATTTGGGTGTAGTTTGGACAACAGATCGTCGGCGTCCTCGTACTCGAGCGGTATGGGACGCGTCAGTCGCGAGATCTCGATCCGGATCCCGCTTAATTCAACCGGCTGTACGGGGGGGAAGCGCGGGTCCTGGAGTGCGGCGGCGATGGCGTGCTCGCGTACATCATCTGCCAGCGGCTGGTAAGGTTCCAGAGCCCCGATGCAGCCGCGCAGCTCACCCTGTACGGTAAGAGTGATGAAGGATGCACCCTCTTCACGCAGGTGAAACGATAAAGAGGCTGGATCCAATGGGTTCAGTTTCTGGCCTTTCACCCCGCATTCGATCGCCTCGCGCGCCAGGCGGATCAGGGTCTTTTGCTCTTCCGGGGTCAGCTTATTTTCCATGATCTAACCCTCCCTCCTGGCCATTTTCCAAAATCCTCGGGGAAAGGCTGTGCGCGGTCAATTCCCAATATACCCGATTATGATACACGAGCGGCTCCCCCTCCCCTTCGCCGCGCGCCGCAGCCACCTCCGCAAGGAAGAATGTATTCTCCCCAATGGGGATCGATTTCAATACGCGGCAGTTGAAGTAAGCAATGCCACCCTTCAGCAAAGGCGCATCCAACATCAGGGTTTCGGTGTCCACGCCTTCAAAGCGGTCCTTGATGTCAGGGAGTTTGCCTGCAAAGCGATCCGAAAGTTCCTTCTGGTCGGAGGAAAGGACTGTGACCGAGAACTCGCCAGACTTCACGACCAGTTCGTGTGTATGCGTTAATTGCCTTAAAGTCACCGAAATCACCGGGGGTTCCAATGAAACGGATGCGAATGAATTGATCGTCATCCCGTATTTCTGACCATCATGGGCTGCCGTGATTACGGCAACGCCGGTCGTCCAGGCCCGCAGGGCATGGCGAAGTTGTTCCGGATCCATCGTCATATTTTCTCCAGTGATGTTTCATCATAACGGCGGGGGATAGGTGCGTCAAGGCAAAAAAGGCCCTGAGGGGGTGGATATGTAACCTCTAGACCCTTGTACATTAATCTCATAGTAAGGTACTATTACACGCAAGCGATATGGATTCAGCGTCACCCCGTCCAGTGCGCAGCGGCCGCAGCCGTGCTCGCCCTCTGCGGGCTCTGCAAACCACGCTTGGCGTCGCCATTCTCCTGGCCACGCTGTTTACTGCCCTGCCCTCACGAGGGCTGGTCTCGGGCAACATCTATGAACGCCTGGGACTGATCCTCACCCCCCAGCGGGTCGATGCCATTTTTACCCCCCAACCTCAGATCCGCATCGGCATCGTCGCCGGGCACTCTGGCAATGATTCGGGAGCAGTCTGCCGGGATGGCAACGGCGAAGTCACGCTGACGGAAGTCGATGTCAACCTGGAGATCGCCGCGCTGGTCCAGCAGCAGCTGACGCAAAGGGGTTATCAGGTGGATCTGCTGCGGGAATTCGATACGCGCCTGAATGGTTACCGCGCCCTTGCCATCGTTTCCATTCATAACGATTCATGTGAATATGTCAATGACCAGGCCACCGGCTTCAAGGTGGCCGCGGCGCTCAATACCAACGATCTCAACCGCGTCAACCGCCTCACCGCCTGTCTCGTGGACCGTTATCAGGCCATTACGAATATGACCTTCCACGCCGGGAGCATCACCCCGGACATGCGCGAATATCACGCTTTCCGCGAAATCGATCCGAGTACGGTCGCCGCCATCATCGAAACCGGATTCCTCAACCTTGACCGGGAAATCCTCACCAAGCAGACAGACCGGGTCGCGGCCGGGGTGGTGGAAGGCATCTTATGCTTTGCGAATAACGAGAACGTAGAACCGACCCCTATTCCCAGTCTGACGCCATGAACCGACTCGTGCGTATTTCTCCAGGTGTGTTATTTTTGCTCTGCATGAGCGCTGGACTCGCATTATTCTTCATGGCAGCTTCCCCCGCGAACGCTTCTCTGATCAATATATTTGGCCCTTCCCCTACGCCAACGCAGGAAAATCTATGGGGTTATGCAAATGTTCCCAAGCCTGCGTCCACGCCCACTCCCATTCTGGTTCTTCCGAGCGACACACCTGCCCCTGCTGTCGCGGAAGTTCCTGCGCTTGAGATGGAAATCGTCGAGCAGGACGCCGCGTCGACCGCACCGGGATCATCCGCCGCACCCGACCTCTCCTATACGGGTTCAAAGTATATACTTGTGGATATCTCAGAGCAGCATATGTACGTGTACGAAGGGGGCGCGCTTGTCTATAGCTTTGTCGCCTCTACGGGAATAGGCAACTCAACGCGCATCGGAAACTTCCAGGTGCAGAGCAAGATACCCAATGCATACGGCTCCACCTGGAATATCTGGATGCCACATTGGCTTGGAATTTACTGGTCTCACGGCCTGGAAAATGGGATCCATGCCCTTCCTATTCTCTCGAATGGCGCGGTCTTATGGGCCGGTTTTCTGGGCAGGCCGGTCTCCTATGGATGTGTCGTTCTTGGGACATACGACGCGCAGGTATTATACGATTGGGCTGAACTAGGCACGCCGGTAGAAATTCAATGGTAGCAGCGGGCTTCTTGCGCCCATTGCATAATTTTTACATGTTCACTTTTTTTAAGGTTATCTGATGAATAATAATTTTATCGAAGCCCGGGAGTATGTGACCAAAGCACGCGAAGCCCTGCGGCGCGGCGATCACGAGTCGGCGAGGCAATTGGGCGAGCAGGCCGCCCTGCGTGCGCCCGAGATGGAGGATGCGTGGCTGGTGCTGGCTGCCTCCGACCCGAACCATCAGGATGCACTCGCCTATGCCCGTAAAGCATTGGAGCTCAAGCCCGACAGCATGCGGGCCCGCAAAGCCGTAGAATGGGCCTCAGGCCGATTGAGACAAGCCGATCTGACTCCCGAGCAGGCGCTGAGGATGGAAGAGGCTGCCGGTGGAACCGCGGGGGAAAGTTCAGTCAAAGCGGTTCCAGGCTCCACAGAGACACACGCGTATCAGACAGCGATTCCATTCCCTGGGTTCAAGCCCAAACGAGCCAACTGGCTGTATCCGGTCCTGTTGATCGGTGCAGGTTGTATGCTGGTTGGAATGCTGACATTATTCATATTGCTCAGCCCCACACTTGCATCCATCATACGCGGTGTTGGACTTCCCGCGTCTCAGCAGGAGAATCTTTGGGCGCCTGTCGAGATCCCCAAGCCCGGGATCACCCCGATCGGTGAGAGCGCATTCGCTCCGGAACCGGCCAATACACCCACACCGGTTCCGACCAACGAGCTGCCCACAGCCGGGCCAACAAATACGCCCAGATCGACGCCTACGGACATTCCCACGGAAGCACCCACCTCTACCCCTGCGGCAACCGAAACGCCAGCTGTACTGATGATGGAGATCGTTGAAGATACGCCCACGAGCGTCTATGTTCCGCCAACTCCTTCTGACCCGGTGGTCGCGGCCAGCGGGGCGCGCTGGATCGATGTGGACCTGAGCGAACAGCGTCTGTATGCCTACGAAGGCGAGACGCTCGTGAATTCATTTATTGTCTCGACGGGTACATGGCGGACCCCCACGGTCAAAGGCAAGTTCAAGGTCTATATCCGGCTGCGCTCTGCCGATATGCGTGGTCCCGGTTATCATCTTCGGGATGTCCCCTATATCATGTATTTTCATGGAGACTACGGGCTGCATGGAACCTACTGGCACAACAATTTCGGGACGCCGATGAGTCATGGCTGCGTGAACTTGAGAATTGAGGATGCGGCCTGGCTGTATAACTGGTCCTCCATGGGCACGGTGGTGAACGTGCATGATTAGCAGTCAATCTTGAATTTGCCATAGGAGTCCAAAGTCTCCAGACTTTGGTGTTTCCCCTGTAAGCAATGACTGGCTCCCTTCGGGGATGCCATGCAAAAAAGTAATAGCCTTTGCACATATCACTTCTCGTGTCCCCGTATTTTGGGGATTGCGGTTAAACTTATCCCATGCTCAACCCTCAGCTATCTCGTCGTGAATTTCTCAAGCTTGCCAGCACCGGTTCCCTTGCATTTGCGCTTTCTGACCTGCGCCTCGACCGCATGGCGCGAGGCGCCACGGCGCCGGCGATCCGCCAGGGACGCGTCACCTGGAGCGGTGTGCCTCTTTATGATGCCCCGGCATTCAGTGCCGGTCAGGTCCATCACTTCGGCGCCGATAAGGTGATCGAGATCTCCGGGATCGAAGAGAATGGCGAGCCGGGAAATCCGTACAACAGCACATGGTACCAGGTGGATAACGGCTACGCTTACTCCGGCTGGATCCAGCCTGTGGAAACGAATTATCAAAAACCGGTTTTCAACCTTCCCGAGAAAGGACAGGTGGGAGAGATCACAGTGCCGTTCTGCGATACAAAAAAGGAACCTTATGTGTATGCAGAGCGGGGCTACCGTCTCTACTATGGCACAACCCACTGGGTGAAAAGAGTGATCGTCCAGCGCGATGAAAAAAGCATCTGGTATGAGATCTACGATTTTCATCTTAAGAGAAACTATTATGTCCCATCCCATGATATGCGGCTCATCCCGACTGATGAGCTGTCCACGCTCTCGCCTGAAGTGCCGGATGAAGAGAAGAGAATCGTTGTCGATCTCAGTACACAACTGGTCACAGCATTCGAAGGCGAAAAACTGGTCTTTTCGGAGCGCTGTGCAAGCGGGGTGAGAGGTACGGACACACCCAAGGGCCAGTTCCGCACGTATCACAAGGGGCCGTCCGTCCACATGACCAATGAGGGGGACGCAGTCGAGAGCGAGTCTGTGTATAGTTTGCCCGGGGTGCCGTGGTGCGCGTTCTTCACGGGCGCGGGCAATGCCTTCCACGGCACGTACTGGCATAACGATTACGGCCGGCCGCGCAGCCACGGGTGCGTGAACCTGCCGTCAGAGTCGGCGAAATTCCTCTACCGCTGGACCAAGCCCAACGTCCCGCCTGATGAGGATTATCTGCATCTGCCGGGCGAAGGGACGCAGGTCGAGATCTTTTGATCCGTCGGGCAGGATGGCATCCTGCCCTGTGAAGGAGACAATGTGAACTCAATCTTCCAGCATCCTACATACCTGCTCCGGCGTCAGGCCATCGCCCTGACGGGAAAGTTCCGCTTTTACGACCCGATGGGCAACCTGGTCATGTTCAGCGAGCAGAAGATGTTCCGGCTGCGCGAGGATATCCGGGTGTATTCCGACGAAGACAAGACTCAGGAAGTGTTGAGCATCCAGGCCCGCCAGATCATCGATTTCTCCGCGGCCTATGATGTTGTCGATTCCGCATACAATCAAAAAGTGGGTGCGCTGCGGCGCAGGGGCTTGAGCTCGATCCTGCGCGATGAATGGGAAGTGCTGGACGCAAACGACAACATGCGCGGGAAATTGTTCGAGGACAGCGTCGGACTCGCAATCCTGCGCCGCCTCCTGCTCGGCTCGCTGCTGCCTCAGAACTATGACATGACCATCGGCGAGACCCGCGTCGCGGACCTGCGCCAGAACTTCAATCCCTTCCGGTATGAATTGAACCTGGACTTCAGCATGGATATGGCTCGTCTGCTGGACCGGCGGCTCGGCATTGCTGCCGGGATCCTGCTCGCCGCCGTGGAAGGGAAGCAGACCAGCTAATGGCGCGCGAACCTCTCTTTGCTGGCCTTGTGATCGATGAATTCGGCAATATTGCCGAATCGGCCCTGATCGGCGATGAGCCCTGTTATGTAGTAGACGATGCCGGCTTTCTGCGTCACATCCCTGCAGAGCAGGTGGACCGGCAGGTGCTCGGTCAGATCGCAGAGTTGATGAAGGGCAGTGAGGAATATCTCACCGAGCAAACGGCGAAGATGCTTGGTCAGGAAGATATTTTCTCAAAAGCCATGATCGAGCAGCAGCTCAAGAATATCGATAAGCAGTTCGACCAGTTGATGAGGATGGGCATCCCTGAAGATATGCGGGCATATCTGGGGATGACAGGTTTCCGGGTGATTATCAATGTACACGGAGAGGTAGTCCGGGTCGAACAGCCCGGCATGGCGGGGGATGAAGGGGAGGAATAGCTTGCGCAGTGGCGGACGAATGTCCGCCTTTTTTTATCTTATAATGGCATTTCAAAAAATTTTGGGAGGTTGGTGTGGCGAAGAAAAATAGAATTCCCGTCGATCGTACGCGCGCGGAAAGACTTCTCTCTCCCTTACAGGAATTCCTCCATCAGGAAGCCTCCAGCGGGATCCTGCTGCTGGCTTCCACGATCCTGGCGCTCCTCTGGGCGAATTCCTTGTGGGGTGAAAGTTATTACTCGTTCTGGGGAAACCGGTTGACCATCGGCTATGGGGACTCTGAGCTTTCCAAACCATTATTACTGTGGATCAACGATGGTTTGATGGCAATCTTCTTCTTCGTAGTAGGTCTGGAGATCAAGCGCGAGATTTTGATCGGCGAACTGGCATCCCTCCGAAAAGCGATCCTGCCTGTTGCTGCCGCGCTTGGAGGCATGCTCATCCCTGCCCTCATTTATACTGCTTTCAACCGCAATGGGGCGGGAAGCTCGGGCTGGGGGATCCCCATGGCGACAGATATCGCCTTCGCGCTTGGCGTGCTGGCTTTGCTCGGGAAGCGCGTGCCCCTCTCTCTCAAAGTATTCCTCACTGCAGTGGCTGTCGTCGATGATCTTGGCGCGGTCCTAATCATCGCCATCTTTTACACAGCCGATATCCTCTGGGTCAGTCTGGCGATCGCTGCTGTTTTCCTTGCGCTCCTGATTATCTGTAACATACTCGGCGTTCGAAACCCGGTTGTTTATTCAGTCCTCGGAATTGGCCTGTGGCTGGCTTTCCTGCGCTCGGGAGTGCATGCCACTGTCGCCGGTGTGCTGCTCGCCATGACCATCCCTGCTCGGGCGCGCATTAACGATAAGGAATTCGTGGAGCACAGCCGTTCGGTTCTGCTCGAATTTGAAAAATCCGATGAAGGCGAGGATTACCTCAGCGCCACCCAGCGTTCTGCTGTACAGACGCTCGAAGAACTTGCCGAGCATGCGGGGACCCCCCTGCAAAGACTGGAGCACGACCTGCATCCCTGGGTGGCTTATGCGATCATGCCAATCTTCGCCCTTGCAAACGCAGGTCTGGCGCTGGGAGCCGGCTTCCTGGCTGCGATCGTGGATCCAATAAGTTTGGGCGTGATCTTTGGCCTCATTATCGGGAAGCAGATTGGCATTACTGCATTTTCCTGGCTGGTGGTTAAAAGCAGGCTCGCCGACCTTCCGGACGGGGTCAGCTGGCGGCACATCTACGGCGTAAGCTGGCTGGCAGGGATCGGTTTCACGATGTCGCTGTTCATCTCGAGCCTGGCATTTGGCGATTCACCCGCGCTCGAGATTGCGAAATCTGGCATTCTATTGGCGTCCCTCACTGCCGGGCTAGCAGGCTTTTTCCTCCTGAGAGGCATCCCCCAGCCCGAGGCTCGCTGAGGGGAATCCAATCCCCGCCACAGTTGTGGAATCCATTCAACGGGCGTAAAATACAAGCGCCGCTCGCGCAAGCGCGGCCGGCAAGGATACATGATGTTTCTTAACGCAGAGAGTGATCTAGGATCTACTGAGAGTCAGCCGCCCAGTACAGGACGCCGGGCGAGGCGTGTGTGGCAATATTACATCGGTGACATCACGAAGGAGGTGAGCTTACCTCCCGCGTGATGATTTCACGCAAGGAGATAAGCATGCTCACCATTTATAAAACCACGGAGCGAGGGCTCGAACAACTCGAATCGATGGCGAACGGCGTGTGGGTAAAAGCTGTTGAGCCAACTTCGGAAGAGATTAAGCAGCTTGTGAATTGGGGGATCGATCTTGACTATATCAATTATTCGCTGGACCTCGATGAAATGCCACGTATCGAGCGGGATGAGGATTACACCTTCATCCTGGTCCGTATTCCGCACCGCCAGCCCGATAGTGACATCCCTTATATTACGATCCCGCTTGGAATCATGATCAAGGGAAACATGATCGTCACGATCTGCCGCTATGACAAGGAAATGTTCAAGGTGCTGGCAAATGGAAAATACCGCCTGCTCAAAACGGGCAAGCGTTATCGCTTTGCCCTGTATATCTTCCTCGAGACGGCCACGCGCTATCTCACCCACCTGCGTGAGATCAATCGGACGACCGAAGCGATTGAAGATCAGCTCCAAAAATCGACGCGCAACCGCGAGTTGATGGAGCTGCTCAAATATCAAAAGAGCCTCACCTATTTTGCCACCGCGCTCCGTGCGAACGAGGTCATGATGGAGCGCGTCCAGCGCACCCAGATTTTCAATTACTACGAGGACGATCAGGAGCTGCTGGAAGATGTACTCACCGAAAATCAGCAGGCGATCCAGATGACGAGCATCAACACAGAGATTCTCTCGAGCATGATGGATGCGTTTGCCTCGATTATCTCCAACAACGTGAACGCGGTAATGAAGATTCTCGCAGCCATCACGATCATCATCAACTTGCCGACCATTGTCGCCTCTTTCTATGGAATGAATGTTGATTTGCCTTTTCAGAATTATCCCTGGGCATTCTGGCTCACCTTTGGCATATCGGTGGCTTTAATCAGCCTGGCTGCTCTGATCTTCTATAGACGCGATTGGTTCTAGATGAATTTAAATAAAGAAATCACCTCGCAACACTGCGGGGTGATCTTCATTTACCGGGCGATCTCTTATTTGTCCACCGGCTGGGAGACCGGCGTCGACGTAGGGGTACGCCGCGCCTGTTCCTCCTCTACGGTCCGGATTCCGTTCCGCACCTGGTTGGAGATCCGTTCCAGCTCGGCCTGGAGCTGGTTGAGACTCTCGATCACATAATCGTCTGCGCCATTACGGACGCGTTCTGCTTCGGCGCGCGCCTGCGCAAGCAGCTGGTCCGCCCGGCGCTGAGCGTCCTGCACGATCACATCCCGGGTCACGAGCTGGTCGGCTTTCTGGCGGGCGAGCTCGATCGTGCGGTTGGCTTCCTCCTGCGCCTGCGCCAGGACGCGGTCGCGCTGGCCTAATAACTGCTGCGCCTTCTTCACCTCCTCCGGGATAGCAATGCGCATCTGGTCGATGATATCGAGCATGCGGTCTTCATCCACCATCACATTGCGCGTGAGCGGAATCGTCCTGCTCTCGTTGAAGAGTTCTTCCAGGCGGTCAATCAATTGCAGAATGTCCATAGGATACTCCTTCAGGCAGATTATCTAAGTGCCTGAAGCATTTCTTTGTTATGCCGCAAAATATCATTTACCGCTGTCTGTATGTCGGCCTTTTTCTCTTTTGCATATTCTTCAATGAATGAAACTAGATCATCGTCCAGATAAATTGGAAGCTTCAGTACAACATCAGGTTGATAAAACTTGCCCTGTTCACCTTTCGAAAAATCATATTGTTTTTTCATTATATTTTAGTGCCTTTCGTGATACTGTTGCACCTCTTCTTTGGTTGCTTTTCTTGCTGAAATTACGCGAATAAGCGAATTTTCAGTATCTAGCTGCCTAAACGTATGTATGACAACTAGCAAAACTTCGTTCGCTTCAGACCCGATTGTAATCCAACGATCTTCGCTCTCGCTGTGCCTTTCATCGAATATGGATATCGCAAACGGATCTAGAAAAATTCTGGCGGCACGCTCGAAACTTACTCCGTGTTTTTTGAGATTCTGTCTCGCTTTAGCAGGATCCCAATCAAATTCATAACGCATTATTGTTTTGCCTGCCGCCTGTATTTGCAACTATTCTAGCACAATTAATCGCGAAGTGCATTCGGAGGGCTGTTTTGTCCATCCAGGCCATCCACCTTTAATTTCAAGGCTCTTTCGACGTGAGGAGGCACCATGCTGGAGACATCGCCGTTGAGCATGGCGATCTCCTTTACGGTGGTGGCAGAGAGAAAGGTATGTTCCTCGGCAGTGATGAAGGCAACCGTTTCAATATCGCTCGCCAGCCGCTGATTGGCCAGACCCATGCGGAACTCGAATTCGAAGTCGGAGAATACGCGCAGGCCGCGCACGATGACCTGTGCACCCACCTGGCGGGCAAATTCAACTGTCAGTCCGCTGTAGCCCGTGACCGTGATCTTTGGGTTTTCCTGGAAGGCCTCCGTCACCAGGGCGATTCGTTCTTCGGGTGAGAACAGCAGGGATTTCAACGGCTTGTCATACACCGCCATGACCACCTCGTCGAACAGACGTGTCGCACGCTCGGCAATATCAACATGACCGTAGTGGATGGGATCGAATGTCCCCGGGAATAATGCTTTGACCATGAGTTCTCCTTACATGACTTCTATATCTCGTATGCCTATTTAAGGGGTATTCTTGCGGATTCGCCAGTTATTGGGTTTATGCTAATTAGTATAGTGCCTGGACGTTCGGAAGGATTTATAAAGAACATTACACGCCAATTTCCTTTGAAGAAAGTAGCATCTGCAGTTGATGCGTCAACTGTAATGTTATTCTTTGCAAGGTAATCAACGGCTACCGAAATGGCCTCTTCTTTAGTGAGAATTGGATTGTCAGCGCCCAGTAACTTGACCGATGCCCGAAAAGTCAATGAACTAATAACAAGAATAATCAGACTGGCAACTAGGTAAACCCAATGGAGCTTACGAAAGATTCTCATTCCCTTTGCCTTCTCGTCCAGCAGTTGGACCTAGCAGTCATCCGGTGAATTGTGACTAGAAGACCAATGACCAGACGACCAGCGGACTAGCTCACATCACCCTTGCCGTCTCCCCAGAATCTGCCTAATGCTTCCGCCAGCAGAGTATGCTCCGGCTGGCTCAGGTCAGGGTCCTGCTCGAAAAGTTTTTGTGCCTGCAAGCGGGCTTTTTCGATCAGCTTTACATCTGTAATGCTCGCCATGCGCAGTCCACTTGCATAGCCGGCCTGACGCGTACCTAGGAACTCCCCAGGACCACGTTGCTGCAGGTCGCGCTCGGCCAGCACAAAGCCGTCGTTCGATTCGGCCATGGCCCGCAGGCGTTCATTCTCCGCGGCATCTTCATGCGTGGGAATCAACAGACAGTAGGACTGGTCCGCGGCGCGCCCGACACGACCGCGCAGCTGGTGCAATTGCGCCAGGCCGAACCGGTCCGCGCCCTCGATGAGCATGACGGTCGCGTTGGGGATATCCACGCCGACCTCGATGACCGTCGTCGAGACCAAGATGTCATATTTCCGGTCGCGGAAACTGCGCATGGCCCCGTCCTTTTCATCGGGGCGCATCCGCCCGTGCAGCAGCCCCAGTTTGAGATCCGGGAAGACTTCCTTCGAGAGCGTATCGTAGTCATCCACTGCGGCACGCGCTTCGATCTTCTCACTCTCCTCGATCAGCGGATAAATGATAAAGGCCTGTTTGCCATCCTTGATCTGTCCCCGGATCATGGTGTAGGCGCGCTCGCGTTCCTGCGGCCGGATCACGTAAGTGTCGACGGGCTGGCGGCCGGCCGGCATTTCGTCCATGATGGAGAGGTCCAGGTCACCATACAATGTCAGCGCCAGGGAACGCGGGATGGGTGTGGCCGTCATCACCAGCAGGTGTGGATTCGTTCCCTTCGTACGCAGCGCAGCCCGCTGCTCGACGCCGAAGCGGTGCTGCTCGTCGATCACGGCGAATTGCAAGTCCTGGAATGTAACCGGATCCTCGATGATGGCGTGAGTCCCGATGACGATCTTGACCGATCCGTCTGCCAGACCGGCGCGGATCGTCTCTTTTTCGGCCTCGGGCGTGTCGCCCACCAGGAGCCGGATCTGTTCCTCTCCCAGGATGCCGTTCTCACCCGCCAGCAGGCGGCAGAAACTGCGGTAGTGCTGTTCCGCCAGAATAGAGGTCGGTGCCATGATCGCGGCCTGCGAAGTCCCCGCAGGGGGCGAGCCGTAGCTGGTTATGATCGCAGCGGCTAAAGCCGCCACTACGGTCTTTCCCGAGCCGACGTCACCCTGCAGGAGCCGGTTCATCGGCTTGCCTGAATCCAGGTCGGCGCGGATGTCTGAGATGGCGCGTTGCTGGGCGGACGTCAGGGCAAAGGGACGACCGGTC
>DASTFG010000194.1:0-3878 GCA_035708785.1 Anaerolineales bacterium | reverse complement strand
AACTTATTGCCGCGATGAATCCATGCCCCTGTGGATTCTATGGGGATACCCAAAAGCCCTGCACCTGCGCGCATGCCCTTGTTACCAAGTATCAAAAACGAATCTCCGGTCCTTTGCTCGATCGGATTGACATCCACATTGAGGTTCCGCGCGTCGACTATGAAAAGCTCAGCAATGACCGAGTGGGGGAATCGTCTGCCTCCATTCGTCAGCGCGTGCAAACTGCGCGGGATATTCAAAGTAAGCGATTTTCAAATAATGGATCATCAGAGATTGTCTGTAATGCGGATATGAGGGTAGGGGAGATACGGCCATATTGCAAATTGCCCGAAGAGGGTCAGCGGTTAATGCGGGCGGCCATGACGCAGCTCAATTTATCGGCGCGCGCCTATCACCGCATTCTCAAACTGGCGCGCACGATTGCCGATTTAGCGGGGTGTGAAGAAATCCAATCTGTGCATCTGGCAGAGGCGCTGCAATACCGCCCGAAGTTGATGATGGGGTAAGCGGAAAAAATCTTTGAATTACTTTCCAATTAAGCCTGCAAAAGAGGAAGAGCGAATCTCTCTATAACAATTGAGCCACTAGATCCATTATCTCCTTATCCCCTCCTGTGGGCAGGACCAAATCCACTGGACAACTTCAACCTACGGTTCTTCCGGGCTTTCGGCGAATTTTTTCAGGCCCAGATTGATCAAGATGATTGCCTTCTGCAATAATTCATCTTCAATCAGCCAATCTCGAAACTCGCTTAGAAGACTAAAATCAAACCCTACACGGCGAAGGCAGTCCAATGGCAGATGCAGGATATACTTCTAATCCGCCTCGTTTCTTCTGGCATCGGCCAGGGTGGTTGTACTTCTAGATATATCGGTACCTCGCCCCTTATCTTACGCCTTCTAGTTGGTTTGCCGACAGTAGCTTTAAGAAGGCTGTACTCAGAAAAAAAAACGCATGTTGACATACCAACAGAATTTACGTATCATATTCGTAAGCGCTTCCTTTAGAGTTACGTGCACTTTTGATGGATAACACTTTATTCCTGTGGCGCCGCATCGTGTGATGTTCTAATCCAGGAAACGTTGTAAAAGGAATCGTTGCAGTCAAGTCCGCAATCGGATATCCGAGCGATAACGTCAATCCCCCCAACAATTCGCTCAGCCTTATAGCCACTGTCGCCTGACGTCCACGGACAAAATCGAGGTGACCCAAATGCACAAGCTTGTTCTTGAGCCAAAGGACTCCTGCCACTTATCAGGGGATAGCCCTTCGCGGTATGGCCTACTGGGCTCGAAGGAGTCAACAAAGATTTTTGACTGCTTTCCCGCCAAGGAAAGGATCGGGGTGGTGAACGCTGTCGTCTTTCCATGCAGGGTTGCAATCCACCTTAGAGGCGGATAATGAAACTGCGCTGGCTGCATCATGGGGTACTCCTTTGTGGGCTCTTGGCGTCTGCCTGTGGTTTGATTTCTGCGCCGACTCCCAGTCGTACAAACCCTCCAGGACCGGCTCTGGCAGCCACTGCGACCGCAGTCCAGGCTCCGACAGGTAACCTGGACCGTGGTGACGTCAACCTGGCTCACCTTAACTTCCTCGTCGAGGACGTTGAGATCGCGGGTCAGCCCATGGCGATCACCCATATATACAGCGAGCATCCTCACTATGAGTGGGTGGATGCCTCCGGAGAGGGCATTGCGGCCGTCGATGATGCCGCTCGGGCGGCTTTGGTTTATCTCACTGACTATGAATTTACGCGCGATCCTGCCTCACTCGATAAGGCCCGGCGGCTGCTGAACTTCGTGTTATACATGCAGGCCGAGGATGGTCAGTTCTACAACTTCATCCTCGATCGGACGGGCACGATCAACGAGACCGGGAATACCTCTTTTAAGAGTTCCGGCTGGTGGGCGGCACGGGCTGCTTACGCTTTGGCTGCAGGAGTCCGGGTGCTGGGCTCGCTGGACGCAGACTACGCCTCCCAGCTCGAGCAGGCCTTTGAGCGCATTCGTGACGTTTGGGCGGGCGAGGTTGCCGCCTATTACGGAAAATACGATCAACTGCATGGCGTTACGGTGCCCGCCTGGCTGATCACTGGCGGCAGTGACGTGACCAGCATTGCCGTGCTGGCCCTGCTCGAGTATGACCGCGCCACCGGCGGCCAGGATGCAGCCACTCGGGATTTGCTGACGAAGTTGAGTGAGGGCCTGGCAACGTATCAGGCGGGTGACCATCGCAACTACCCGTTTGGATGGCATCCCGACAATGCTACCTCTCCATTCAGCTGGCATGCCTGGGGTAGCACGCAGGTGTTTGCCCTGGCGCGTGCAGGCCAGCAACTGTCCCGGCCCGAATGGGTCGCCTCGGCGCAGCAGGAAGCCGATAGCTTCTACGCGCGGCTGGTGGCGGGAGAGATGGTCGGGGAATGGGGTGTGCTTCCTTACGAGTTTCCCCAAATCGCCTATGGCGTGAATAGTCTTGTCCAGGGACTCGTGGCCTTACGCGAGGCAACGGGGGACGATACCTACGGCAAACTGGCCGGCTTAACAGCAGGATGGTTCTATGACAACAACGCAGCGGGCTTCCCCATGTACGATCCGGCGACCGGCCGCGGCTATGACGGCCTTCACGGTCCAAGCAGTTTCCGTGTGAACCGCAACGCAGGAGCTGAGTCGACTATTGAGGCACTCATGGCTCTGCAAGCGGTCAACGAAGATCCTGTCGCTAGCCGCTACTTGCTTTACCAGCCGGTCGACGGCAATACCTGGCAAGTGCTGGAAGCGGAGAATGCGCGCCAGACGCGAGGCGATCCGGTCCAATCCTATCGGGCGGCCCTAGGCACTGGCGAAGCCCGCTGGAGCAACGGTCACTACATCCTGTTAGGCTCCGAGGACAGCTTCACCCAGGAATTTACCCTCCCGGAAGCCGGCTCGTATTATCTGTACATCGCCTACCTGCGCCAGGGCCTGCCGCGGGAAGATTTCACCATAGAGGCTGTGCAGGCCAACACCCCTCCAACGCTCGACGGCGACCTGGGCGAGTGGACCGCCGCTCAGTTGCTCCTGGTCAACACCACAGACAACATTCTCAGAGGCGCAGCTGGTTGGGGCGGGCCGGATCAGGATGCCTTTTTTGGCTACGTGATGTGGGACAACCAGAACTTGTATGTGGCTGTCCAGGTGCTTTCGCCCGCACACCGCCAGACCGAGATAGGGCCTTCCGTATGGAAGGGAGATGCTCTTTGGATTTATCTCGATACTCGCCGGGACCGCAGCACTGTGGACGCCAAGTTGACCTTAGCCCAAACGCCCGATGGCCCACAAGTCTGGAATTGGAAGGTCAACAGTTACCTGCCTGAGGCGCAGTTGGCCTGGAAGCAAAGCGAAGGCTTCTACGTTTATGAGGCGGCTCTGCCCTGGAAGTCATTGGGCCTCGATCAGCTGCAACCGGGCCAGGAGATGGGACTGGAGCTCGGCCGTGGCTGCTGTGGCAGCGGGTTCCAGGACCTGTCTGGCATGGATCCTGATACGGCCGCCAATCTGGCAAAGATGATCCTGGTCGACGAGTTATCGCCCGGCGCCAATACTCCAGTGGCTCCTCTCACCGGACCCGATGCGGTGGTGCTACGCTGGAGCCTGGATGACGATACGTTCCGAAGCCAGCCGCAGGCAGGCGCGCCCGATCGAGAATACCTGTGGCTGGAGCGGCTGACTTCGATCCCGGTAAACCTCGCTGCCGGCCCCCATGCGCTAGCACTCGAATACGGAGGCACGGATCCCACTCGGTCCGCAGCCATCGATGGTTTCCTGCTCATGCCGGCAAAGCTGACCAAAAATTTCACCGGTCCGGATGGCGGTCTTGTCCTCACTTATGATGTTAGC
>DASTFG010000193.1:0-2944 GCA_035708785.1 Anaerolineales bacterium | reverse complement strand
CAGGACCCCTTGTGTAATCTTCTCGATGATCGTGTCTTCAGAATCATTTTCCTCGATCCGGAGGTTCCGTTTCAGTAGGTCAATCACCGGGTAAAACGTCATCGACTGCCCAAAGGAAAGGGCATGCCCTTCGAACCAGGTCACCTCCGCACCCAGTTGGCGATGAAATTCCAAGAGCAGGCGGGATTTTCCCAGGCCCGCTTCACCGACCAGGAAGACAATCTGGCCATGGCCTTGCTGCGCCTCAGCAAAGTGGTCAGTGAGCATGTGCAATTCCCGTTGACGACTGATCAAGGGGGTCAACCCCCGCACCGTTTCGACTTCCAAACGCGTGAGAGTCCCTTGGGCCACCACAACCTCCCAGGCGTGGATCGACTCAACCTTGCCCTTCAGCGAGAGTTCCCCCAGATCGCGCGTGGTGCAGTAGCCTTCCACCAGGCGGTGCGTGGTCTCGGAGATCACGATCTGATCAGACGCCGCCACTTGCTCAAGGCGTGCTGCGATATTGGTCGTATCGCCAACCGCCGTATAGTCCATCCGCAGGTTGTCACCGATGGCGCCGACGACGACTATGCCGCTGTTAATCCCTATCCGGATAGAGAGCTCGTCATCCTGGGTCCTGTCCTGACTGGTATTGTAGACGTGGAGCTCGCGCCGCAGGTCCTGCGCGGCGAGCACCGCGCGCCGGGCGTGATCCTCGTGGGCAATCGGAGCTCCAAAAAGCGCCATGAAGCCGTCACCCAAGAATTGATTAATAGTCCCTTCATAGCGATGCACAGCGTGGAGCGCGAGTTCAAAAAATTGGTTCAAGACGCGATGCATGCGCTCAGGCCCAAGCCGCTCAGCTAAGCCCGTCGAGTTGGTCAGGTCACAGAAGAAAACCGTGACCTGCTTGCGCTCCCCTTGCAGGGCAGCATGAGAGGTCAGAATTTTCTCCGCGAGATGAGGCGGCGTATAGGTATGCGGCTCCCGTACAGGTGCGTGACCGGCAGCGGGTGCCGTCAATTCCGCTGCCGGCTCGACGGTCCATGCGAGACCACGTCCATGCTCGTCTACGACTTGGGAATACGCGTAGAGAAGCTCGTCTTTGAGGTCCTGAAGGTACGCATCATCAATCTCAAACTGCCGTTGTAGGGCGCGATAACTCACCCTGCCTCGGCTTTGCAGGATGTTGATCGTCTGCTGAAGCATCTCTTCAAAGGTCATCATGTCTCCCTTTCCGTACGGTTACGAGAACCGCCTTGGTCCGCTCGGCAAGGAGGTCCCGCTCGATCTCCGCGAATAAACCGAAGAGCGTCACCATCACCTTCGTCTGGATGTCGGGCGTATCGCGGAGTTTCAGGTTCTCTTTAATCGCGAGACGATACAACCCTGTTTTCGCCTTGTTTTGTACGGATATTCACGAGAATAGTCAATCGAATTTGTGCCTGTGTTCAGGGGTAGCGCCTTGTCGGTTGACGATGAATGACAACCGGTTGATCCAAGCCCTGATTAATTCGGAAGTACCACCGGATGGTGAAGGCGATGATGGCGGCCTCTAATGGTCCTGTCCGGCACGAGCTATGGCGGTGAGATATCGGATCGAGCCCGGGAAGCAAGGCGAGGTCTGGAAACGAACCCCTGTCCACCGTGGGCGTGCTGGGTTAGGTTGCGGGGAGCGCAGGCGTTCTGCCTGCCTGATTTGCATGCCGTAAAAAGCGTATGACCCTGCACGCCCCGGCCCTACACGATCGGGTCGAAGTAAACGTCGCCGGGGTCAGAAGGATTGGGCGACAGAATCGTTAAGCCAACCCCGTGTGGGCGAGGCAGCTCAAGGAAGATGTTACTCGGCCAGGTTGCGAACCTGCTGTTTCAGCACCTGGAATTGCGTCTCGTTCAAGCCCGATACCCGTTCGATCACAGACCACGATACTCCCTCGCGCAAGAGGTTCTCGATCATTTGTACACGTTCCTCAAGCCGGCCCTCTTCCCGGCCCTCTTCCCGGCCTTCCGCTAAAAGTTCCTGAGCATACGTCATCAGATCATCTCCTGCTTCTGGCGCATAGCGCCGCAACACCTCTCGAAACGACTGCGCCACTTCCGGCTCCTGCGTCGCCAGAATGTACAACACAAAGAGCCGAACATAGTTAATCCCGCCACTGGGCGGAGGCGAGGCAAGCGACGCCCAGAGTTCCGCCACCCGCTCCATCCATGCCAACGCCGGGTGAGACGCCGCCAGCAGCAACAACTGCATGAGCCGCGCTTTGAGCTCGCCCTGCACCTCGTCCAGTTGCAGGCACGACTGGTCGATCAGCCCGTGGGAAAAACGCGGCACTCCTGGCCAATCTCGCACCGACTCGGCAAACAACTCGGCAAACTCCGTGGAGTACGACCAACTTCGCTCTCCCTGGTAAAATACCAGTGGCACAATCGCTCGCAAGTCGCGCTGCTCCGGGTGATCCCGAAAACTCTGCTCCCATATCCGGCAACAATACTTCAACAGCCGCAACCGCATCCAACGATCCGGCGTCGACTGGTGCTCCAACAGGACGTAAACCCACAGCGACGCCTCGCCCGAGATATGTTCGACCTCGTAGAGCAGGTCCGCTTCGCTGCCGCGTAAGTCCGCGTCGACGAATGAGCCCTCCAGCAGCTTCAACGTCGACCAGTTCAGCGCCTGGCTCACCTCCTCGGACAGGTGAACTTGCAGGAAGCTTCGGGCTTCCGCCACGTCGCTGAGCACAGCGCGCACCATCGCGTCATGGGGATGATGAATCTCTTCTGCCATAGCCCCTCTGCTGCTGCCTGGAGCGGCTCAAGTCACCGGTCGTATCCTATCGTGCAGTAAAACGGTGATCACCCGCTTAACCTGCCCGACGGGCGAGCTTTTGCAACGAGCGCACTTCGCGGGGCGGATTCAGATGGCTGCCCGTATGTGTCCAGGACACCTCTCCCACGTAAATAT
>DASTFG010000192.1:0-6063 GCA_035708785.1 Anaerolineales bacterium | reverse complement strand
ATCCGGTGTGATCTCGGTAAGTGGCTCGGTGCGAACGGACACGATCTCGATTGGGTAAATCTTCTTCATGTGTTCGCCTTTTTTCAACCCCATTGTTTTCTCGACCGCCATGACCACATCGCCGGGACGCAGAAACCACCAGCCCAGACGGCGGGTCACAGTCTTCCTGCGCTTGTACATTTGATCCTTGGTAATGCTGAACGACATGTTGCGTATGATTCAGGTCGCAATTCAATTTTCATAAATACAAGCCTAAGCATTATATTCTTCCTCCCTTCACAAAAGAAACAACATTGTTACTCTACCGACTCATTCTCCGCCTGGCTTTGTCCTGCACTTCATTCAGTTTTATAACTAATCGTAATGCATCATTAACTGCTTTCTCGTTCGGAAAGGCCTTGGCTACATCTGGCTCCAAAAGCACTGGATTTGTTCCTTCGCGGTATTTCTTTGCATATTTCCCACGCACGCCACCCTTGAGTAAGGATTTCAAATCATATTCAGACCGTAATTCATCATTTGTTTCAGTTGTTTTCTTCTTCATAAGCTTTTCGCTCTCTCGGAGTTAATTCACGGGCACTGATAATTCGGATATTGTCACCTCTCCCTCCCCGCCAGCAACAGATACCCATACAGCAAAATCCCGCTCGCGATTCCCACCGTCCATTTGACGGGAATCGGGATATCCTCATTCGGGGAAATGAATCCCTCGATCGTCCCGGCCACGACCAGCCACGGGACCGCACCCAATAACAGATAGACCGCCTTGCGCGCGGCCTGGGCGAGCGCGTCCCTCCGGCGCAGGAGTCCCGGCTGGAGGATGGCCCAGCCCAGCATGAGGCCCGACCCGCCTGCCATGAAGATCACGCTCAGCTCGATGACCCCGTGCCCGATCACGAACGTCCACAGCTCGAACCCGATCCCGTGGAAGGCGGTCAGGCCCGTCAGCGTGCCGATCATCAGACCGTTGAGGAACAGCACCCAGAGCGTCAGCAGACCGGCAGTCAGCCCGCTCGCAAAGGCGAGGAACGAGACCTGGATGTTATTCCGCATGATGAACGCAGAGACATACGGCCGCTCCTCCACCGGGATATCGATCCATAGTTCTTTATCCTCCACGATGCCGATCAGGCGATGGGCCTGAAGCGGCAGCAGCAGCGTGGCGGACGCGGGTCTCGCATACGTGACGAGGCCTGATACAACGGCAGGAAAAATGAATAACAATGCAGCGATAAAAGTGAAGATCCAGGTCTCGCGGAAGAGGCGCGGGAAGCCGGCCGCGGCGAATCCCCAGATCCGTTTCAACGCCAGGGGCTCACTGCGGTACACCACCGCATGGGCGCGCGCCACAAGCTGGTTCAGATACGCCGTGATCTCACTGCGCGGGAAATCCCTTTTTGCCAGCGCCAGGTCGGAGGTCGCGGCACGGTACAGCCGCGCCAGGTAACGCACCTGGGATTCGGAAAGCCCGCGCATATCTCTCTGGCTCTGGTCGAGCAGGTGACTTAAGGCCTCCCAGTCGTTTTTACGGGACTGGTAAAATTCATCCGTACGCATGTACAGATTATACCCACACGTCTTGTGCTAAGCTGTCATGACTCACCCTGACGAAATGCTCGATATCCAGACGCCTGAAAACGTCGCCTTTGGCTATCAGGTGGCCGGCATCGGGTCGCGCTTCCTGGCGACATTGCTGGATACCGCGATCATCCTGCTCCTGCAGATCGCCGTCCTGGTCGCCTTCGCGCTGATCCTCAGGGCCTTCAATCTTGACGTGCTGGAAGGTGGGCTTGGGGCCTGGGCCTATGCGGCCTTTGGACTGATCGCCTTCCTCTTCTACTGGGGCTACTATATCTTTTTCGAAATGCTGTGGAACGGCCAGACGCCGGGCAAACGCTGGACCGGCCTGCGCGTCCTCCGGACCGACGGCACGCCGATCACCCTGTCCGAGTCGCTGATCCGCAACCTGGCGCGTATTGTGGACATTCTCCCCGTGGCGTACGGCGTCGGTATAATCACCATGTTTATCGACAGGCAGTCGCGGCGCCTGGGCGATCTCGCCGCGGGCACGCTCGTCGTGCACGACCGTGCGCCGATCACGATCCAATCCCTGTCGCTCAAGCGAAGCCTCAACCTCGGGATGCAGGGCCTCACAAAAGTCTCTCTGGACGGACTGCCTGTCGAGCGGCTGACGGACGATGATCTGAGCCTGATCGAGGACTTCCTCCTGCGCCGCGATCAATTGACCCACCGCGCCTCGCTCGCCAACCAGATCCTCAGCACGCTTCACCGGCGCCTGGGCCTGCCGCCGCCGGAGATGAGCCGTCTGGAAGCCGAGGACATGCTCCTGGCCATCCTGCAGGCCGCGCAGCCGCGCGAGGAAGAATAGAAATAAAGCTGACAGTCACTTTTGGAAACATGTCCCAAACGGGCTATAACTGGTGAGGTGACTCTCACCTTAAGGAATGATTCATGACAATAACGCAAGAAAGCACGAGTAGCAACAGGCGCATCTTGATCGGGCTCGGCGCGGCCGCGTTGTTCTGTCTGTGTGCTGTTGTCGTGGCGGGATACATTCTCGTGCAGATGGGACGCCAGATCCAGCAGGGAGTGGAAACCGATCCCGAGGCCGCCTCCGAAGCCGGACGCGCCATCGTGGATTATGAGCTGCCTCCGGGCTATCGGGAGCGGATGGCGATGAATTTCCTGGTCTATTCGTTTGTCATGATCGGCCCGGAATCAACCGACTCCACAAGCGGGCCGCTCATCATGCTGGCACAGTTCGATTCGGTCGGGGCCAACCAGGAACAGATGGAGCAGCAGATCCGCCAGTCCTTCGAACAGCAGGCCGGTCGGCGCGGCATGAGGATGCAAATTGTGGAAGTCCGGAGGATGACCATTCGAGGCGAAGAAGTCGAGGTGAACACCTATGAGGGCACGGATGAAAGCGGGGCTGTCATCCGGCAGGTGATCACCTCCTTCCGCGGCAAGGACGGCATCGCCATGCTGATGATCATGGGACCGGCGCAAGGCTGGGACCAGGATGTGATCGATGACTTCATCGAGTCCATTCATTGATTCGCGTAAGATATAATCCAGGCGGAGGTATTCTCATGACACAACCGAAACCACTTCACTGGACTCCTGCCGAGGGGATTGGGTACACGGTCGTCCGCCGCGAGGATGGAGGGATGAACCTGACGTTCACGGATCTCTCCGATGAGACGCTCAATCACTGGCGTGAGTTTGCCATGGAACATTTGCTTGGCGCCGACCGCCGAACGCGCAACCTGTATGATCTGCGCGCCGTCAAGGAGATTCCCGAGAAGGCGATCCGCATGGCGGTGGAGGCGAACAGCGACCCGTCGGCGCGCAACATCCGTGTGGCAGTTGTGGTTGCAGATGAAAAAGTGGCGCAGGCCATCCGGGATGTCGCCGCGCTGGCCCTGCCGGAGACCGCCTCCGCCTTGAAGCTGTTCACCGATATCGATGAGGCCGAAGCCTGGCTCTCGCGCCCCTTGGATCAGATCCCCTGACATCTCATTGCGAGCCCGAACGGCGGAGCACTCTCCTGATTGGCAATCAAGCAAACACGTGAAGCTGAAATCTGCCTCACTGCGGGTTGGAAATCACATTTTCCATTGGGGCACCCGCACCTATGTGATGGGCATCCTCAATATTACGCCGGATAGCTTCAGTGGGGATGGGCTCCTCGTGCGTGGTAAGGGCGAGAACCTTGCTCTTCAACAAGCCAGACAGTTCCTCGCAGACGGGGCGGACCTCCTCGACGTGGGCGGCGAGTCGACCCGGCCTGGCTCACAGCCCGTGAGCGCGGAGCAAGAGCTGGAACGCGTCATCCCCGTCATCACGGCGATCGCAAAAGAATTCTCCGATGCACTGATTTCAATCGATACTTACAAAGCCAGGGTCGCAGAAGAGGCTTTCAAGGCGGGCGCGCATATCCTGAACGACATCTGGGGGCTGCGCGCCGACCCGGCACTGGCAGCCGTCGCGGCAAAGTATAAAGCGCCGGTCATCCTGATGCATAACCGGAGCAACCCGGCCAGCGTGGAAGTGCGCGCACAGCTGGGCAACGCCTATATAGGGTCGCAGTACCAGAACTTGATCGAAGAGGTCAAACGGGAGCTGCTCGTCAGCGTGGACTTGGCGGTCCGGTCCGGGGTGCAGGAATCGCATATCATCTTGGATCCGGGCATCGGCTTTGGGAAGACGCGTGAGCACAACCTCGAGCTGATCAACCGGCTCGGTGAGATCCGCGCCCTGGGATACCCGGTCCTGCTGGGGCCGTCCAGAAAATCGTTCATCGGCTTTACCCTTGACCTGCCCGCGGACGAGCGCGTGGAGGGGACCGCCGCGACCGTGGCAGTGGGAATCGCGCGCGGCGCGGATATCATCCGCGTGCATGATGTGAAGGAAATGGGACGCGTCGCAAAGATGACGGATGCGATTGTAAGATGATCCTGTAATGTGACGTTGACGTCGCATATGTTACAACATGGTCAAGGAGCGACAGCGCGAAGCGCGTCGCGGTACCTTCAGGAGATCTTATGTTCGGCGACTACGGCAAGGAATTGCTACGAACCGGCATCATCGAAGCCAAGGCCGGACATAAACAGGCTGCACAGCGCTACCTCGATCGCGCAGTATATTCCAGCCACGATCATGACGTGCTCGCCGAAGCCTGGTATTGGATGAGCCAGGTGCTGGAGGCACCGGAGGAACAACACAAGGCTCTGGAGAATTGCCTCGCACATGATTTGCAGCACGCCCGGGCGCGCAAGGCGCTGGCGATTTTACAGGGCAGGCTGAAGGCCGATGAGGTCATCGATCCGGACCAGCTGCCGCCAGCACCGGAGGGATTACGTGCGGCGGACGCCCAACGATTCATGTGTCCCAAGTGCGGCGGGCGGATGAGTTTTGCGCCCGACGGCCAATCGCTGGTCTGTGAGTATTGCACGCGCCATCAGGCGATGGGTTTTTCGCCGCAAGCTGCAGAGGAAAAAGATTTCATTACGGCGATGGCCACTGCCCGAGGCCATGGACGGCCGCTCAACGAGCAGGTCTTTCATTGTGAGGGCTGCGGTTCTGAGTTCCTCCTGCCTCCCGGGCAGATTTCAAGTTCGTGTTTATACTGTAACTCGCCGCACGTAGTCAGCCTGGAGAACACCAAAGATCTGCTCGCGCCGGATGGCATCCTGCCGCATGCCTTCAATCAGGGACAGGCGACAAAGCTTTTGGTCGCTTGGGTCGAAAGCAACAGGATCAAGCCTGAAGGAAAAGTGTTTTCGCCGCGCGGGCTGTATCTCCCGCTGTGGACCTTCGACGTCGGTGGTGCGATCGCTTACACGGGCGAAGTGTATGAAAATCAAGAGGATATTTTTGGGCAAAGGTCGCGCGAGACGAGGGTGAGACGTGTTTCGGATTCCTACCCTGTCCTCCTGGATGACGTGCCAGTCCCCGCCTCCCGCAAACTCTCCGCCGTTTTCCTGGAATTGATTCCTACCTTTGAGTTGAAAGCCGTCAAGCCCTACAACCCGCGCTTCCTTGCCGACTGGCCTGCGGAGGTCTACGATATCCCGATGGCGGAAGCCTCCCTCGACGCCCGCAGCCAGGCCTATGCGCTGTACAAAATGGATCTTCCGAGCAGGCTGTCCCCAATGCGGATCACCCATTTTTCCTCCGCGAAGATCGCGATCAATTCATTCAAGCTGCTGCTGCTTCCCGTATGGATGACCGAGCTTCCCTTCGGCGGGCGCGAGCATCTCCTGCTCATCAATGGCCAGAATGGGATTGCCGCGAGCGACCTGCCTGATAAGATAAACAAGCAGGAAAAAACAGGCGGGCTGATGGCGTTCTTATCTGATTTATTGGATGATTGAACCTCTCCTCATGGAAATGGAATTCAGGAGCCGAAAAGGAATACAGCCACCCTGTTCGCTGAGTAATCCCGAATGAATGAGGGGCTGTTGAAACCAACAAGTACTACACAAATATAAGGTTTTCTAGAAACGTGGTGATTTCGATACATCCCGCGAGAATCAT
>DASTFG010000191.1:0-13259 GCA_035708785.1 Anaerolineales bacterium | reverse complement strand
ATGCAAATCACACGTCAAGCTGATTATGCTGTGCGTGCGGTCCTACACCTGGCGCGGATCAATACGGGAGAGAGAGCCGCCACCAGCACCATTGCCCAGGAACAAAACATTCCACCGTCGTTCCTGGCGAAGATCATTTCACAGCTTTCGATCGCAGGGTTGCTCCATACTTCGCGGGGAGCACGCGGCGGCGTAACGCTGGCACGCGACCCAAAAGACATCACTTTGCTCGAAGTGGTCGAAGCCATTGATGGCCCGATCCAGCTCAACGAATGTGTTGGCGATAGCGGGACCTGCACGTTCGAAGAGAATTGCCCGATTAAGCTGGTCTGGTGTGATGCGCAGGATGAGCTGGTGGCGCGCTTAAGGAACACAAACTTCGGTCAATTGATCGCACAGACTGCATAGGAATAGGACAGAACAGATTTCCCTCCCGGCGTATAATTGCCCGGAGGGAATTTTCATTTCCACAAGGAGACGCATCATGTCCGGACCCAGAACCGTCCGTGCCCCGAGGGGCATTGAACTCACCTGCAAGAGCTGGCTGAGCGAAGCCGCCTATCGTATGATCCAAAATAATCTCGATCCGGAGGTCGCCGAACGCCCGCAGGACCTTGTCGTCTACGGCGGGCGCGGACAGGCCGCGCGGGATTGGGACTCCTTCGATGCCATTCTCGAATCACTCAAAAACCTGGAAGACGATGAAACGCTCCTCGTGCAATCCGGCAAACCAGTGGTCGTTTTCAAGAGTCACGGGGACGCGCCCAGGGTGTTGATTGCGAATTCCAATCTCGTACCGCATTGGGCAACCTGGGAACACTTCGATGAGCTCGCCAAGAAAGGACTCATGATGTACGGGCAGATGACCGCAGGCTCCTGGATCTACATAGGCACGCAGGGTATTTTGCAGGGCACTTACGAAACCTTCGGGGCGCTTGCCAGGCTCAAAGGCTGGACCTCACTGAAGGGAAAGTTCGTTTTGACCGCGGGTCTGGGCGGGATGGGCGGCGCACAGCCGCTCGCGATCACCATGAACGAGGGAGTGGGGCTGATCGTGGAGGTGGACCCTGAACGCGCAGAACGCCGCCGTGCGATCGGCTATGTAGATACGGTCGTGGACACACTCGAAGAGGGGATGACGCTTGTCGAAGAGGCGAAAGCGCAGCAGAGACCGAAGTCCATCGGGCTGATCGGTAACGCGTCAGATATCTACAGTGAACTCGTCACCCGTGGCGTGGTCCCCGATGTGGTGACCGACCAGACCTCCGCGCACGAGGCGCTGATGTACATCCCCTCCGGGGTATCGGTGACGGCCGCAGATGCGCTCCGCAAGTCCGATCCGGAGAAGTATAAAAGTCTGGCATTGGAATCCATGGCGAAGCACGTACAGGCGATGCTCGCCTTTCAGCGCGCCGGCGCGGAAGTTTTCGATTATGGCAACAATATTCGCCAGCAGGCATATGACCACGGCGTGGCGGATGCATTTGAATTCCCAGGCTTCGTCCCCGCGTACATTCGCCCTTTGTTCTGTGAGGGCAAAGGGCCGTTCCGGTGGGTGGCGCTTTCGGGCGAGAAGGATGACATTTACACCACAGACCAGGCTATCCTGGAATTGTTCCCGGGCGATGACCATCTCAGGCGCTGGCTGACGATGGCGCGCGAAAAAGTCCCGTTCCAGGGATTACCGGCACGTATCTGCTGGCTGGGATACGGCGGACGCGTAAAAGCGGGACTTAAATTCAACGAGCTGGTTGCGAGCGGAAAATTGAAAGCACCGATCGTGATCGGGCGCGACCATCTTGATTCCGGTTCTGTTGCTTCGCCAAACCGCGAGACCGAATCCATGAAGGATGGCTCGGATGCTGTCTCCGATTGGGCCATCCTCAACGCGCTGATCAATGCGGTCGGCGGCGCGACCTGGGTGTCCTTCCATCACGGCGGCGGCGTGGGCATGGGATACAGCCAGCACGCGGGGCAGGTGATCGTCGCCGATGGGACTCCGGAAGCGGCCCGCAGGCTGGAACGAGTCCTGACAACAGACCCAGGCATGGGCATCGTCCGGCACGCCGACGCGGGCTATCCAGAAGCGATCGAGGCCGCAAAACGTCACGGTCTCAAGATGCCGATGTTGAAGTAATTTACTAATCAGATGCATCCGGGAGTTCAGCCTCGATGTTTCGGATGCGCGGGCTGGCGTAGACCAGGATGGTTATGAGGATGCCAACCAATGCAGAGGCCACGAACATCAAGCCAATTCCGCGACCCGCGCCGGTGCCCAGCAGCGCACCAAGGAAGGTGCCGGCCCACGCGCCGTTTGTGTCCAGCAGCGGACCAAAGACATGGTCGGCCAGGGGTCCGGCAAGCAGGAACGCGATGGGCATGACCGAGCGCGAGATCATGCCGCGGATGCTGAAGACGCGTCCCTGCACCTCCGGCGCGACCTTGGATTGAAAGACCGCCTGGCTCGATGCAGATGCAAGAGGGATGAACATCATCATCCAGAAAAGACCGGCGCCGATGGAGATGGGACTGGGGCGCAGGCCCGCGATCAGCATACCCACCAGGGCAAGACCGATGAAGCCGATCACCGCGGTGATGCGCCGTTTGGGACCAGCCCAGACGCTGCTCAAGATCCCGCCGGCAAGCATCCCCAAACCGACGAACATTTGGATCGTACCGAGCGTGCTGGCGGAGAATCGCGAGAGGATCAGGGGGCCGGTCAATACGCCGCTCCAGTTGAGCAGGAAATTGACCATGGCATAGTACCACAACAGGCCGAACAGCCCGGGGCGCGCCTTGAGATAATTCCAGCCGAACAGGGCATCCGACCAGACCGAGGATTTCTTTTCTTCCGGCTGGGTTCGGGCAGGCTGCGGAATGCGGACGATCAGTAATGCGCCCACGGCGAACAGGAATGTCACGAAATCGATCATCAGGATTCCTGATAATCCAATGGTCACAAAGAGCACACCCGCGATCACTGGCGTGATGACCATCTCGAGCGCCTGTCCCATCTGCATCATGCCATTGGCGCGCGACAAATCTTTTTTGGGAACAAGCATGGTAATGGAGGCGGTATAGGCCGGCTCCTGGAACGCCGAAAAGATGGAGCCAAGCGTGACGATCAGATAGATATGCCAGAACTGCAGGTTCCCGAACAGCACCATGGCGAACACACCTATCGTGATGAGAGCGTTGCCAGCATCGGAAAGGATCATCACCCAGCGGCGATTCCAGCGGTCGGCGAGCGAACCGGCCACGGGCAGGAGCAGGATGCGCGGCAGGTTGCTGAACAGGATGGTCAATGCGAAGGGTGTGGCTTGCCCGGTCCGATCAAAGATCCAGACTGCCAGCCCAAAACCGGTGAGACCGGAACCGAGCATCGAGATCAGTTGACCGATCCAGATGACAAAGAAGGTCCTCATGCCGCGCGGGGCGGATTCCGCTTGTGAATCCATGGTAACTGCCGTCATTTCTTTTTCTCCTTCTTTGGGGCTTCGAAATAGAAACTCGGATAGAAGGCTACGGTTAATGCGTAAGGCTGGTGTCTGGATCCCCGGGCCGAGGCATCGTTCTCCCTCTCGAATTCCTGGAGCAGCTTCACGAGACGCTCCTGAAATTCCTCCACCCGCGCTTCGGGGATACGGCTGACCACCCGGTTGATGATGAACCGGCGTGATCTTTCAGGAGCGCCCTGCTCGAGCTGGAACTGGCGCGCCTGCAGACTGCGCATGATGTCTTCGCGGGTGGCATCGATCATGGAAGCGATGGCCATGCTGAACGGCTCGTTCTCCCCTTCCTTTGTGAACTTGAAGAGGCCGGGCTCCACGTCCAGCGCGTCCGCGCTGGACCGGTAGATTTTCTCCACCATGTTGGCGACCATACGAGTCTTTGCCACTTCGATGACACCCAGTTTTTCCAGCGCAGCGAAGTGGTAATAGAGTTTGCTGGGAGCCAGCCCGAGTTTCTCAGCGACCTGCTTGACGGTCAGATCCTGGGCGATGAGCAGTTCCACGATCTGCACCCGCAGGGGATCAGAGAGGGCGCGCAGGGTCTCGAGATCCCTGATCAGGAAAGGTTGGCTGCGTTTTTCCTTTTTCATCGCTTAAGTTCTCTCTTTCGTTAAAATTTATTTTAGCGATAAACTACATTTTATTAGAGTTTCGCAGACTGTCAAGTGGCCTAGAACATTACTTTTATCCTTGACATACTGTATATCATACAGTATAATGCGACAAAGGTGTACAATGGAAAACGATGAACTTGTTCAAAATATGCTGCTAGAACTGCGGCGCGGGATCCTGTCCATTGCGGTGCTCAGCCAGCTGAGCAAGGAGGAGTATGGCTACTCCCTGCTCAAGGCCCTCTCGGAGAGGGGCCTGGAAATCGACCAGAGCACGCTCTATCCCCTGCTCCGGCGGCTCGAGTCGCAGGGCTTACTGCAATCCGATTGGCGCATCGTGGACGAGGCTCGTCCGCGGCGTTACTACGTCATCAGCCCGCAGGGCAAGGCGGTGCTGGCAAAGCTCAAACGTGAATGGTCCGCCATGGCAGAGACCATGAAAAAAATGCTGACGTAAAGCAAGGAGAAGAAAATGAACCTGATCGATAAATACATCGCCGAAGTTGGCAAACATCTGCCTCGCAGGCAGCGCGCCGATATCGAAGCGGAGATCCGCTCTACCCTGGAGGATATGCTCGAGGAACGGAAGCAGGCTGAGGGTGCTGTGGACGATGCGGCGGTCGTCGAGCTGCTCAAGGAATATGGCGCGCCGCGCCAGGTGGCCGAATCGTATACCGGACCGCGTTATCTCATCGGCCCGCGCGTCTACCCGACCTTCGAGCTGGTGACGCGCATCGTTCTGGCTGTGTTATTTGGTCTCGCCCTCGTGGGGCTTGGAATCGGCCTGTCGAGATCGAGCCTGTCCGGCCCAGAATTCCTCAGAACAGTTGGCGATTCCGCTGCCGGCCTGGTAAGTGGACTAATCACCGCCTTCGGCAATATCGTGCTGGTGTTTGCCATCCTGGAACGGGTGCTGCCCGAAAAGGAATTCGAGAAAGAAGCAGAGGACTGGAATCCGGCCGAGCTGGCCCGGGAACCGGATCCGGACCGTGTGAAGTTCGGCGAACAGATTTTCGAAATGTTCTTTCTGGTCCTGTTCCTGGTCATATTCAACCTGTATCCTGAGATTATCGGTTTCGGGTTCTTCAGCGAAAGTGACTGGGTGTTCATCGCACCCGTGCTGACAGAGGCTTTCTTCGACTACCTGCCGTGGCTCAATGTTCTGATCCTCCTGCAGATCGCATTCAATCTATACCTGCTGCGCCAGGTATCGTGGAACACCGGGGCGCGGATTGGCAACCTTCTCCTGGAACTTGGGAGCATCGGGCTGGCTGTGGTCATGCTGCGGGGCCCCGCGCTGGTGGCGCTGAGGGCGGAACAACTGGCAAACACGCCTCTCGCCGAATCTGCGGAAGTCATCACGAGGATTGCCGCCCTGGTCCCGACCCTCGTATTGACCATTGTGATTATCGTCTCCAGCATCGAAGTGGCACAGATGGTTTATCAGTTGATGAAAAGCAGGCCCTCACCCACCTACCCTGTGGTGAAGTGAAACAAGCAAGCCGGACACACCGGGCGGACGCTACACAAAGTGCGGTCCGCCCGACTTTGTTTAACATCCCCGGATGATTCTTAAGGATATACTTGGAACTATTCTTGCGCGCTGGCGTTTTAAGGGTATCCTCCTGAAGGCATCATGATCAACGGATTCATTCCATAAAAAGGAGAAGCCATGAAATTTCGTAGTTTATTGCCCACGCTTGCTCTCGTTCTGGCCCTGTCCGCCTGCAACCTGCCGTCGAATGCACCGGTCACAGAGACGCCAACCCTGGAGATCCTTCCCACGGCAACAGAACCCTTGCCCACTGAGACCCCGACGCAGACCCCTCCTCCTACCAATACTTCGCCCCCGCCCGCGACCTCCACACCGACAGTCCCCACCGTCACGACAAGAGACGTGCCGGTCAACTGCCGTCTTGGGCCGGGCACAGCCTGGATCGTCACCAGTGCATTGACCGTCGGGCAGACCTCCCAGATCCTGGGCAAAAACTCTGAGGGCAGCTGGTGGAACATCGTCGACCCGCTCAATTCCAGCAGGAACTGCTGGGTGTCGGTCAGTGTGACCAACGCATCCGGCAACCTGACGGGCATCCCGGTCGTCCAGACGCCGCGGGCCTCGGTTACGGATGTGACGGTTGACGTCAGTCCGAGGACTCTCAACGTACCTGGAGGTGCCTGCGCGGGCCCCGTTCCTCCGCTCGAGCTCGAAGGGACCATCGAGACGAACGGACCGACATCCGTCCAGTGGCGCTTTGAAACACAGCAAGGCGGCGCGATGGCGACCCAGACCACAGAGTTCGAAACCTTTGGTTCGAAGACCTTTATCGCTTCGTATACGCCTCCTCTGCCACTAGCAGCAGGACAAACCTACTGGGTCAGGCTGGTCGTCACCAGTCCAGACGACGAGCAGAGTGAAGTCACGTATACCATTGCCTGCCCGTAAATTGGCATTCCAGATCAAAAAGTGGGGCGACCTGGAATAGGTCGCCCTTTTCGCGTTGCAAAGTCATATACAAAGATACCGAAAACAATGGCCGGGTGTATGATCCACATCCGGAGACTGGAAAGCGCCATTTTCAGTGAAACATTGAGGAATACATCATGCCCAAAACAGAAATCCCCCTTGAGACCCTAATCGCCGACCTGCATGGCCCGGATTGGGCCAAACGCTGTGATGCGGCGCGTCTGCTTGGCCAGAGCGGCGACCCGCGAGCAGTGGATGCCCTGCTGCCCGATCTGAACGACCCGGATTGGCGCGTGCGCCGGAACGCTGCCCAGGCTCTGGGCGTGTTGAAGTCGGCGCGCGCCGTCGAGCCGTTGCTGGCAGCCCTCAAGGACAGGGCGGCCACCGTCCGCGAGCGGGCCGCGGTGGCACTGGGGCGTATCAAGAACCCGCGAACCATCCCTCAATTGATCGAGGCGGTCGTCGAGCCAGACGGTCACGTCAATGAGGGTGCCTATCAGGCGGTTCGAAAATTCGGGCGCAAAGCGGGTTCTCCTCTGGTGGAAAGCCTGGAGCGCAAGCCAAGTGTCTACCTGGTGGAGCTACTCGGTGAGTCCAGGTACCAAGCCGCGGCGGAGTTGCTGCTTGCGCTTGCCCGGAACCCCGATCCTGCGATCCGGCAGAAAGCACTCGCTGCGTTGGAAAAAACGAAAGATCCACGCGCCATCGATCTGTTGATACAGACTCTTGAGCACGGCGACATTGACGCGCAGACGATCGCCGTTCAATCTCTTGGACGTCTGCAGGCCACGCAGGCAATCCCAAAAATCCTCAGTTTGCTGCAGGAAGACCATTTGTACGGCCCAAAGCTGGAGCTGTACTATGCGATCACGGAGGCATTCCAGAACCTGGCGGGCATCAAAAAGGAGGTCGAGGAGACTTTCCGCGGGGAATTTCCATTGAGGTTCGGCACGCTGGGTGGTCTGATCGGCCTGCCTCAGATGATGGGAGTTTTGGGAGACGAAGGCTTCCAGAAGCTGAACAAGCTGCTCCGAGACGCAGAGAGCAGGGCCAACCACGTTGGCGCGAGCCTGAATGTATCTCCTGAGATCATCCAACAGTTCACAGCACAGACCTGGAAGTTTGGCGCGATGTTTGCAGACGCCCGCGATGCCAGAATAGAACAAGTGAAAGTGCTGATCAGGTTACTGAAATCGGAGGTCCGGTTGAAGCGGGCCGCTGCGGCCCTGAGCCTGCCCTGGTATACAGATCCACAGGCAGTCCAGCCACTCCGGGAGGCCATGCGCGCTGAGGATGAGACCGTCAGGCGTACGGCCTCCTGGGCGCATGCCATGCTCAAGAACAGCCTGCATGGCTAAATAGATCTAGCCGGTTCATACCAACAGAAAATGCGTTCTTCACGGAACGCGTTTTCTTTTAATTGGGGAGAGGCCAGGCTTCCTTCACCGAGAACTGAATTTCAGTATATGAAGTAGAATTCATACAGTTACAGAAATCACAATTGGCAGGGTTAAGATGGCAAATAAGAAAATTGCAGTACTGACGAGCGGCGGCGATGCACAGGGCATGAATGCGGCGGTACGGGCGGTCGTGAGGACCGCCTTGAGCCGGGGGGCGGAGGTGTACGCAATCTATGAGGGCTACCAGGGCATGGTGGATGGCCAGAGCTATATCCGCAAGATGGACTGGGATTCGGTTGGAGGCATCCTGCAATTGGGCGGCACGCTCATCGGCAGCGCCCGCTGCGAAGACTTTCACAGCCGCGAAGGGCGCCGGACGGCCGCGCTGAATCTCATCCGGGCGGGCATTGACGGGTTGATCGTGATCGGCGGGGATGGGTCCCTGACCGGGGCAAATATCTTCCGCCAGGAATGGCCGGCCTTGATCGCCGAGCTGGCGGGGGCCGGGCAGATCAGTGCCGAAGAGACTGCCGCTTATCCTAATCTCTCGATTGTTGGGCTGGTCGGCTCCATCGACAATGACTTTTCGGGAACCGATATCACCATCGGGGCGGATACAGCCCTCCACCGGATCACCGAGGCGGTCGACGCCATCACCAGCACTGCGGCCAGCCACCAGAGGACATTCGTCGTCAAGGTGATGGGACGAAACTGCGGATATCTGGCACTGATGGGAGCGCTGGCTTGCGGAGCAGACTGGGTCTTAATCCCCGAATCCCCACCGGATGTGGAAAACTGGCAAGAGGTGCTGGTAGAGCGCCTGCGGGCCGGGCGAGCCGCGGGCCGGCGTGACAGCATCGTGATCCTGGCCGAAGGCGCGCGCGACCGCGAGGGCAACTACATCGGGAGCAGCGATGTGCAGCGCGTGCTCGAGGAGAGGCTCCAGGAGGAGGTGCGTGTGACCGTTCTCGGGCATGTCCAGCGCGGCGGCCGTCCCAGTGCCTTTGACCGCAACCTGAGCACATTGATGGGCTATGAGGCCGTCAATACCCTCCTCACAGCCAGCCCGGACGATGAGCCGGTTGTCATCGGCATGCGCAACAACCGGATGACGCGCTTGCCACTGATGGAAAGTGTCAGGAAAACGCAGGCAGTCGCACAGGCCATCGCGGAGAAGGATTACGAGCGCGCTATGTCCCTGCGCAGCTCATCCTTCAAGGATGCCTTCAAAACCTTCAAGACGATGGTGCGCGCCCTGCCTCACCCGGTCGAGCCCGGTAAAAAGCGATTCCGGATCGGGGTGCTCAATGCAGGCGCGCCCTCTCCTGGCATGAACACCGCGTCCCGTGCAGCCATCCGCCTTGGGCTGGACATGGGGCACATCATGCTGGGGGTCCACAACGGGTTCGAGGGGCTGATCGAGGGCGAGGTGGAGGAGATGGACTGGATGAGCGTAAGCGGCTGGGCCTCGCGCGGCGGCTCTGTGCTGGGAACGACCCGTCACGTCCCCACGGGCCGCGATCTGTACGCCATCGCGCGCGTGATCGAGGATCATCGCCTCGACGGCCTCTTGATGATCGGCGGCTGGAGCGCCTATGAGGCCGCCTATAGCATGCTGAGCAATCGTCCAAACTTCCCCTCTTTCAATATTCCCATGCTCTGCCTGCCGGCCTCGATCAACAACAACCTGCCCGGCTCCGAATTCAGCATCGGCGCAGATACGGCGCTCAACAGCATTGTCGATGCTGTCGATAAGATCAAACAGTCTGCGGTGGCGACGCGCCGCTGTTTTGTCGTTGAGGTCATGGGACATTACTGCGGTTATCTCGCGCTCATGGGCGGCATGGCGACAGGCGCAGAACGGGTTTACCTGCACGAGGAAGGGATCAGGCTCCGTGACCTGCAGATTGATGTCGAAAATCTGCTGGCTGGTTTCGAATCCGGCAAGCGGCTCGGGCTGGTCATCCGCAATGAGTATGCCAACCCGATCTACACCACGGAGTTCATACGCGCCCTGTTCGAAGAGGAAGGACAGGATGTGTTCGACGTACGCCCGGCCATCCTCGGGCACCTGCAGCAGGGCGGTGACCCTTCTCCCTTCGACCGCATCCAGGCCACGCGGCTGGCAAGCATGTGCCTGAAATATCTGATCGAGCAATGCGAGACGGCCAGCATCAATAGCGCCTTCATTGGAATACAGAACGGCCAGATCCAGTTCCATGACCTGCGCGACTTCGACCGCATGATCGACGCCGAATACCAGCGTCCAAAGGAACAATGGTGGCTGGAGCTGAAAGGGATTGCCAGCCTGCTGGCAAAGCCCGGGCCTGTTGTAATGGCTGAATAGAGACAGGGTCAGGGAATGGATGGGTGCAGAGCCAGCTGGATATTTTCGCGCAGGTTCGGGAAAAAGCGCAGCGGGAGCCTGATGGGGTTGAACTTTGTCCCCGTACCGATCTGGTCGAGGGGAATGTAATATAACTGGTTTACGCTATCGGCGCCGCGGCGTACATCCTGAAAGACCAGCAGGATGTGCGTTCCATCCGGGCTGAAGATCGCATCGCGGTAACAGCAGACGCCGTCCACGGGATTGAGCCTGCGCTCCGTCCCCGTGGACATGTCGTACAGGTAGAGTTCGCCATAGCCCGCATTGCGCTCGAAGGTGTTGAACAAAAATTGCTGGTCGCCATCCCAGGCATAAGAAGGCAGGAGCGGATATCTTTCATAGCCTTCAGGGACGAAGCGCCTGGCAGGGAATTCATCGATGATCAGCGGATCCACTTCGCGGCAGCGTTCCAGGTCTACGTCCAGCACGCGGATCGTATCCCCGATGCGCTGACCGACGACGCTCTGATACATCACTGCCAGCCTCTGCCCGTCGGCAGACCACCGGACCCCCTTCACCGCAACGGAGGCATAATCGATGCAAAGATCCTCCAGGGTCTGCAGCGCAAAAACCGAGGTGGCGGTTGAAAGCCTTGGGACATCAAGCGGCAGAACAAGCAGACGGTGCGCAATGCTGATCGCAACCTGCTTCCCATCCGGTGAGACGCGGAAGCCGCTGAAGTCCGCATCGTTGAAACAGGCTAGTTTCTCAGGCTCTGACTGGGCGATTTCCACACTGATTCTGTAAACACAGTTCCCCTCGACATATAAGAGCGCATTCCCGCCCGGCAGCCATTGCAGATCGAACTTGGCCACATTGGTATTGGTCAACTGCTCGATGCTGCTCCCATTCAGATCGATCAGAAAAACATCTTTATCCCTGGTAAGGGCAATCTTATTCGCACCCCCGATGCCGGGGTCGACGGTGGCCGTCGGTGAAATGACCACAGTCGGGGTGGGCGTAGCAGTTGGCGTCGGCGAATTCGTCGGGGCCGGCAGAGTATTGGTCGCGGTGGCAGGTGCCGGCGTGGATGTGGAACGGGTGGGAGGAACGGCGAGGCGAGGATACCCCCAGATTGCCAGCATAGCGAGAGCCAGTACCGCAAACCCGCCAAACATCCAGAAACGTGCGCTCGGTTGGAGTTTGGAAGCGGCGCCCGGGCGCGGCAGGACGACCACCTCCTCGCTCTGATGCACACGGGCGGGGGGCATCGTAATGAGATTCGCGTCGGACGGCAACGGTTCGGGCAGCGCTGCCATAAAGGCACTGGCAAACTCGGCGCCGGAAGCATAACGCTGGGCAGGCTTCTTGGCCAGGACTTTCTCGATCACGGTCTCAATCCCGGGAGGCAGATCTGGATTGATCTCCCGAATATGCGGCACCGGATCGGTAGCATGCTTGAAGGCCATCCCCAAAGGCGTCGTCGCCTCGAACGGCGTCTTTCCACTTAACATTTCGAACAGGATGACGCCCAGAGAATAGATATCGCTGCGCCCGTCCACTTCCTCGCCGCGCGCCTGTTCCGGGCTCATGTAGGTGGGCGTGCCGATGATCCCGGAGCTGGTCAGGCTGCTGGAAGTCTGCGCCAGTTTGGCAATGCCAAAATCGGAGATGTAGGCGTTGTCGTATTCGTCGAACAGGATATTGCCCGGCTTAAGATCCCGGTGGATGACGCCTTTGCCGTGTGCATAGTCGAGCGCAGCAGCCATGCGCTGGACCACTTGCAGGATGTCCGGCAGGGACAGCAACCCGGCCTCGATGCGTTCGGACAGCGTGCCGCCCGCCATATAGCGCATCACAAAGAATAACTGGTCGTGGCCGCGGCCGACATCGTACACCGGGACAATGGCCGCATGTTCGAGCTTCGCAATGATCTTCGTCTCACGCTCGAAGCGCTCACGCCACTGACCATCGGCCAGCAATTCCTGTTTCAGGATCTTGAGCGCGACCTCGCGTTCGAATAATGGATCGTAAGCGCGATAGACCGTGGCCATACCCCCGCGGCCTACTTCCTCCCTGATCTCGTATCGGCTGAATTGCCTTGCATCCATGCGACCCGGTTCTCCAAGAACACAGCGTTGTAGGGTAATGAAGGCAAATCATCATCAGATGTGCTTTCGTCTTCGAGTTACCCGAGCACAAGTATAACGAGCGAACCATTCGATGAGCAGTGCATTTGGATTACAGATTTCGACACCGTATCGCAAGTCTGGCGCGTGCGATTGTTCGGTTAAAATCCGGTATCCTGTTTGTCAACTTGTCGTAAGGTAACCAATGACCAAATTTCTAAATAGAACCTGCAAGCTCTTCTTGCTGATCTTTTCTGTACTCGTTCTCCCTGCCTGCCAGACGGCAGGTCCAGCCGTGGACTCTCTCATCCCGACGGCCGCGCCACAGACGGCGACGCTTCCTCCAGCCTGGACGGCAACGGTGACTACGATGCCGACATTAACAGTGACCGAGACGCCTGTCCTAACCGTTACGACCACGTCTGCGCCTCGCGCGCGCCGCGTCGTGATCCTGTCCATCGACGGCCTCCGCCCGGATGCCATTTCGCTGGCTCCTATGCCGAACCTGCTTGCCCTCATGCAGAGCGGCGCCTACTCCCTGACCGCACAAACCGTGCGTCCCAGCGTTACACTGGTATCCCACGCCTCGATGCTGGGCGGGGTGTGCCCGTCAAAGCACGGCGTCGACTGGAATGACTATATCCCCCAAAGAGGCTACGCCCTGGGCACGGACCTGTTCGACATCACCCACGCGGCAGGCCTCCGAACAGACATGTATGTCAGCAAGCAGAAATTGGTCCAGCTTACCGAGCCCCCCAGCCTGGATAACTTTGTCTTTGTCAACGATCGCGACACCGGCCTCATGGAAAGGCTGATC
>DASTFG010000190.1:0-25717 GCA_035708785.1 Anaerolineales bacterium | reverse complement strand
AATAACCCACAATAATTCGATCCCCGACCCATACCAGCAGTAGAATGACAATAATCCCAAACATACTGGTATTCAAGCGTCGATTGTTTCTCCTAAACAGTATCGCTAATATCGCGATGAGAAGAAAGGGAATTGCAAGTATGATGATCCCAACCAAGAATATTCCACTCCAATAATCAGACATTATCAATTCCTCACGCTGTTGCTTAATGTATGGTTATCGAGAAGCGCCATTTCTGCTGGCCAGGAGAAGTAAGCGTGGCACAAGCATGATATCGGGCAGGAAAAAAACTTGCTTAAGTATATCTTGAAGAAACAATGCCGCTCTGTTGCGAGCATCACTCTGTAAGTATGATACATGTCACACGTCAATCGGAACAGTATATAATCGACATGGTAAACTCATAGCACACTCAACACTATTATGCCCACTCCTCTCCCTCCCAAAACCATGCGCGCTTCGCGCGTCACCCTCTCCCAGTTGATGCATCCCGAGCACGCCAACCTGCTCGGCAACGTCCACGGCGGCTGGATCATGAAGCTGGTGGACGAGGCCGGCGCGCTGGCCTGCATGCGGCACGCCCAGCGCAAGGTCGTCACCGTGGCGATCGACTCGCTCGTCTTCCGACAGCCGATCCGCCTCGGGGACCTGGTCATCCTGAACGCGGAGGTCACTTATACGGGCCGCACGTCCATGGAAGTGGAAGTGAACGTGCAGGCGGAGAATCCCATTACGGGCGAGCGCACCCATACGAATACAGCTTACCTTGTCTATGTCGCCCTCGACGACGAGGGCCGCCCGACCGCGGTCCCGCCGCTGGAGGCGGAGACGGATGAGGAAAGGCAGCGAATGCAGCAGGCCAAGGAAAGACAGGAGAGAAGGTTGAAACAAAAATAAGGAGTTAATGTCATTGCGAGCCGCTTGCATCCTGAGCGAGAGCGAAGGATGGCGGCGTGGCAATCTCCCTGTTACGATGAGATTGCTTCGTCAGATTTCGATGGCACTTTGGCGCCACATCTCAACCCTCCTCGCAATGACATGGCTAACCATGTCCGAACCCGACCTCACCACAACCCCAACTGAACCAAAAGAGCGCGTGGCGCACTCGTTCCGCAGCCTGCGCGAGCTGGTGGATTACGTCGCGGGGAAATCCCTGCCGCCGCTCGCGCCCGACGAGGGCCGCCTCACCGAGCAGATGCCGTTCCCCTTCCTGGCGATCGTCGGCCAGCAGGAGATGAAGCTAGCACTTCTGCTGGGCCTGATCAACCCGAACATCGGCGGCATCCTGTTGATCGGTCCGCGCGGCACGGCCAAGACGACCGCGGTCCGCAGTTTGCTGGATCTATTGCCGCAGGTCGAGCGCAGCCTGTGCCCCTATGGCTGTCTCCCAGAGGATATCGAAGCCGGAGGCATCGGCGCGGTCTGCCCGGACTGTGCGAAGAAATACGGCGAAGGGCAGCCCTTGACCGCCCCCGACCCAGTCCGCCTGATCGAGCTGCCTCTCAACGCGCGCCTGGAGGATGTGGTCGGCGGCATCGACGAGCGGGCCGCCATCCACGAACGGATGCGCGTCCGGCGGGGGATCCTGGCCCAGGCAGACCGCAATCTCCTTTACATCGACGAGATCAATTTGCTCGGCGACGACATCGTCGACTCCATCCTGGACGCCGCGGCCCAGGGATCGTATACCGTCCGGCGCGGGCCCGTCGCCGCGACCTATCGCTCGCGCTTCGTCCTGATCGGCTCGATGAACCCCGAAGAGGGACGCCTGCGCCCGCAGATCCTGGACCGCTTTGGGCTGCGCGTGATCGTGCGCGGGCTCGAGAATCCCGCCGAAAGGCTGGAGGCGTACCGGAGAGTCCAATCCTATCTGGCAAACCCGCGTCAGATGGTAGGCCAATTCTCGGCGGAGATGGAGGCGGCAGCATCCGAAATCCGCCGCGCGAGAGAGCGCGTCATGAAAGTCAATATCCCCGACCGGATCGCGCATCCTGCCATCGAGCTGGTCCAGCAGATGGGCATCGATTCCTTGCGGGCGGAGATCACCTGGTTCGAATCGGCGCGCGCCTACGCTGCCGCGGACGACCGGGAGGAAGTGAGCCTCGAGGATCTCAAGACTGTCGCGCCGATGGCCTTAAGACTCCGCCGCTCGCCGTTCATGAACGAATACTTCAAGGGGCAGGTGGGTGAGGAAAAAGAGATGAGCTCGCTGCTGGCGGGCTTTGGAAGAAAACGCGCCTCGAAAAAGAGACCGGCAAAGAAGAGATGAGCTCGGAGCTCTCGAACCCTGCCTATCGCATCGAAACCGCGCGGCTGGTCATCCGGTGTTACGAGCCGTCGGATGTGCACATGCTGGCCGATTCGGTTCACGAAAATGTCGAGCACTTAAAACCCTGGATGGTCTGGGCACATGATGAACCGGAACCCATCGAGGAAAAGGAAAAACGGTTGAAGCGGTTCCGCGGTATGTTCGACCTCGGGCAAGACTATGTCTACGGCATCTTCAACCCCGAAGAGACGCGCCTGCTTGGGGGAACCGGGCTGCACACGCGCCTGGGTAAGAGTGGGCTGGAGATCGGTTACTGGATGCATAAGGACTTCGTCAACCAGGGCATGGCCACCGAATCCACGGCGGCGCTGGTCAAGGTGGCCTTCGAGATCCTGCACATCCACCGCCTCGAGATCCACTGCGACCCCGGGAACTTCGCCTCCGCTGCCATCCCCCGCAAGCTGGGCTTCACACACGAGGGCACGCTGCGCGCCAAGACACGCTTCCTCGACCGCTGGAGCGACTCGATGATCTGGGGCCTGCTCGAGCATGAATATCCTGACAGTCCCGCTTCAAAAGCAGAGATCAAGGCCTTCGATGCATTCGGGCGCCAACTGTTATGAGTCCCTCGTTCAAAACCTATCCTAAAAAACCAATCTTCCTCCTGCTGGCCGTCAATCTCCTGATCGGCCTTTTGGTCTTTCGTGACTACGGGCTCTCCTGGGACGAGCCGCTGTTCTACAATTATGGTGAGGCCCTCGGATATGCCTATTCGCCGCGCGAGTGGCTGAGCGGGAACTTCGACCTCGAGCAATCCTACGGCGCGAGCGGCGATGATCACAAGACGCGCGGCCCCGCTTATCTCTTGTTGGCGCGCGGACCCGTATATCTCTTAGAGACAGCCGGCCTCGACCAGGCCTCCGCCTGGCACCTCATCAATTTCCTTTTCTTCCAGCTCGGCGTGTATTTTTTGTACCGGCTTGCTTCGCGCTGGATGCGTCCTGCCGCGGCGCTGGGAGCCGCGGGGCTCTTTGCCTGGCAGCCCATGCTCTGGGGACATGCTTTTATCAACCCGAAGGACCCTCCCTTCATGGTGTTCTTCCTCGCTTCGGTTTGTCTGGGTTTTGAAATGATCGATCGACTCTCGGATGAAGCAACAACGAGCAGACAAGGACTCACCAGCACGATTTTCCCTGCCATCCTGCTTGGGATTACAACCTCGATCCGCGTGCTTGGACCGCTCGCCGGCTTACTTGTTCTTCTCTATGGCCTCTGGAAATTCGGAAGGAAGGTCGCCGGCTTCATCGCTCCATTGATCTTCTACGGGCTCATTGCACTGCTCGCGATGGCGACGACCTGGCCGTACCTGTGGGAGGATCCCCTGGCGCGCTTCGTCGAAGTCTTTACACTGATGTCCGATAACCCCACCCGGCTTTCGGTCCTGTTTGGCGGTGAGGTCTACCGCGCCGGCGAGCTGCCGCGCCGGTACCTGCCCTTTATGCTGGGGACGACCCTCACCGAGCCGGTCTGGCCCTTAGTCTTGATGGGGGTTCTGGCCGGATACTGGAAATTGTTCAAACAGAACCGGCACCTGCGCGCGAGTTTTCGCGATACCGCCTCCGCAGATGGCTGGAGAGGTTTGCGAACTTCATTGGATCTCGCCGAAACAGGAAATCAGATCGTTTCACTGACTTTGGTGCTGCTCTGGTTTTTGATCCTCGTTGCCTATGTGCTGCTCCGCAGGCCGGCCATGTATGACGGCCTACGGCACTTTCTTTTTATCCTCCCGCCAATCTTTATCCTCACCGGGTTGGCATTTGAATTCCTGAGGGAGTTTCTTGCGCGCATAGGCTCAATCTTATCGATGTGGCTATACGCGGGGATTGTTTTGGCCTTGCTTTTACCTGGAGTCTCCGCAATCGTTCGTCTCCACCCCTACGAATACACCTATTACAATTCACTGGTCGGTGGCACGGATATCGCCTTCCGCCAATACGAGACCGACTTCTGGCTCACGTGCTACAAAGAAGCCGTCCAGCAGCTTGGTCAAACGCTCGAGGAGCCGGTCGACCTTTATGTCCATCGTGAAGCGTATATTGCGGACTATTACGCAGGTGAGAATCTGAGTGTGCACGAACTGCGCGGCGCGCTGGATGGTGTACGCTCGGGCGACTATGTCCTGGTCAACACACGCACAAACGAAGACCGCAGGGTGTTTAGAGATGCCCCGGCGGTTCTTCAGATCAGGCGCGGGGACGCTATCTTTTGTGTTATCAAGAGGAACCCATGACTACCCATAAGGAACGACTACAAGCCTGTATAAATCAGGAAGACCTGGATCGCCCGCCGGTCGCGCTCTGGCGTCATTTCCCTGTCGACGATCAGGACCCCGAAGCGCTGGCCGCGGCGACATTGCACTTTCAGAAAACATACGATTTTGACCTGGTCAAGGTCACGCCGGCCTCCTCTTTTTGTGTCAAGGATTGGGGCGTGGAGGATCAATGGATGGGCGACACCGAAGGCACGCGGCGGTATACGAAGCATGTGATCGAAGACCCACGCGACTGGGAAAAACTGCCCGTGCTCGACCCAATCGCTCCGCACCTCGCGGGACAACTGGCCTGCCTCCGATTGATCCGTGCGGGGCTCGGCCCTCATACCCCTATGCTGCAGACAATCTTCAGTCCTCTGGCGCAGGCGAAGTATCTGGCCGGTAATGACAAGATCATTGCCCACCTGCGTTTATATCCCGAGGCCGTGATGAAGGGACTCGCGACCATAACAGAGACGACGCGGCGCTTTGCCGAGGCTTGTCTGAATACGGGCATCGACGGTATCTTCTACGCGATCCAGCACGCCCAGGTAAGCCTATTGACTTTCGAGGAGTACAAGGAATTTGCTTTGCCGCTCGATCAGAAGATCCTGGAATCTGCACAGGATTTGTGGTGCAACCTCCTGCACCTGCACGGAGACGATATCTACTTTTCCATCCTGGATTCACTCCAGTTCCCGATCGTCAACTGGCACGACCGCGAGACGGCTCCCTCCCTAGCGGAAGCGCAGCAGCTTTTCACGGGGGTCACATTAGGTGGAATGAGACAGGATACGCTGGTGTACGCGGATCGTGATGCGGTCCGGGAGGAGGCCGCCAATGCCATTCGACAGACCCATGGCAGACGATTTCTTCTGGGAACAGGCTGCGTTGTCCCGATCATTGCCTCGCACGGGAATCTTATGGCGGTAAGACGGAGTGTGGAATGAGCCTGCGGGTCATCGCCGGTAAGGCCAGAGGCCGCAAGTTGAAATCCGTCCCTGGCGATACGACGCGCCCGATCACCGACCGGGTCAAGGAATCGTTATTCAATATTCTTGCCGGGGATGTGGTCGACTCAAGCTGGTGGGACCTGTTCGGCGGGACCGGCGCGGTGGGCATCGAGGCCCTGAGCCGCGGCGCGCGCTTTGTCCGCTTCACCGACATGAACCGCGCCCCGATTGACACGATTAAATTCAACGTCGAGCATGCCGGGTTCCAATCGCAGGCAGAGATCCGTCGGGCAGATGCGTTCGCAGCATTGTCCGCACAGCCGGACCGGCAATTCGAATACATTTACATTGCGCCGCCGCAATACCAGGATATGTGGGCCAGGGCTGTAGAGCTGGTCGATGAAAATATGGACTGGCTCGCCGGCGACGGCTGGGTCATCGCCCAGATCGCGCCGAAGGAATATAAGGAATTGGCTCTCGAGAATTTACAGGAGTTTGAACAGCGCAAATATGGAAGTACGCTTCTTGTATTTTATGAACGGAAAGTAGAAAGTAGAGAGGATGAAATATGAAAGCCCGTTATTGGCGGGAATGGGATAGCCCGGAATGGTTGCAGCTGCTCCAACGGTGGTTTTCAGGCTTTGTGTATTCGCTATGACCGCAGACATGCATCGCTGGGATCTTACTCCGCAAGAGGCCGCGCGCATCCAGACCGAGATGCGAGGGCGCCTGGTCCTTGCCTGGGACAATCGACCTGTCACGACCATCGGCGGTGTGGACGTGAGCATCAAGCCCGAATCCGCACAAGCGGCGATTGTGGTTTTAAGGTATCCCGAGCTCACGCCCCTCGAAGGGATCGTGGCCGAGGCGCCGCTGGTTTTTCCATACATCCCCGGGCTATTGGCCTTCCGGGAGGGACCCGCCGTCCTGGCTGCCTGGGCAACTCTGCAGAACAAGCCCGACCTGCTCATGTTCGATGGACAGGGAATCGCTCACCCGCGCGGAATCGGCATCGCCGCGCAAATGGGGCTCTGGCTGGAGCGCCCGACGATCGGCGTCGCAAAGTCCAGATTATACGGGCGGCATGAGGAAGTCGGGCGGATGCGCGGCGACCGGGCGGACCTACGCGACAATCAGGGGAATGTGATCGGAACCGTTCTGCGCACGCGCGAGAGGACCAACCCTCTTTATATTTCCCCGGGCCACTTGATGGACGTCGAGACGGCGACCGAGTTTGTCCTGGCCTGCCTGACGACGTACCGCCTGCCCGAGCCAACTCGCTGGGCGCATCGGGTTGCCGGAGGCGCAAAGCTGCCGGTCGATGATTCTGACCAGCCGCGCCTGTTTTGATCAGGCTCCTTCGATCCCTTTGGGAAAACGATCCCCTACGAGATTCAGCCTAACGTTATGCTCCAGGAAGGCTTTGAGGCTTGCGAGTACCAGTGTGAACCCTTCCGTCGAATCGGCTACCTGCCTGACGAGCTCATCCCCATTCCCGGTGAAGCCGCTTTCCGTGATCGTGACAAAGGTTGTGCCATCCTCCTGACCCGCGAAGGTCCATTCTACCGTGGTCAGACTCTGAGTTCCTGGCCAGGCAATGACGATGCGCTGGTTCGGCTCCAGGACCTTCACCGTCACCGGGATCGAGACCCCGTACATCTCCCATTCCCATTGGGCCTGCTTGCCCTCCACGAGCCTGCCGCTGCTCTTAGTGAACCAGAACTGCGTAGTGATCTCAGGGTTCACAAAGGCCTCGAAGACCTCGTCCACCGGCCTGCGGATGAGCATCCCGGTCTTTGAAGTTGGCGCTTGCGTAAGCTGGGGACTGTCCATACGAACTCCTTTAAATGATCATGTCATATATATTGCAAATGCTTAAGCCAGCACACCGCGCGAAGCGTCCGAGCTACTAACACGTGTTACTACGAGTCCGGTGTATTCTATGTCCAGATGAATATGATCTGGCAACGCTCGTACAATTCTGGATTGACCAGATAAATGAAAATTCTTCTGTATAATACCTGTCATCAGCATGTCAACGACCCAACTATATTGGAAAACCCGCTCATCAGCAAGTGACCGATGAAAAAAAACAAACGGAACGCGGAGGCCACCTATGGACATTCAGACCGTCAAAATCGAGAAGCCGGAAGCGATCAACTTTATCCTGGGACAGTCCCATTTCATCAAGACGGTGGAGGATCTCCACGAGGCACTCGTGGGCGCTGTGCCGGGAATCAGGTTTGGCCTGGCCTTCTGCGAGGCCTCCGGCAACTGTCTCATCCGCTGGAGCGGGAACGACGAAGCTATGATCGAGCTGGCGACGAAAAACGCGCAGGCTATCGGCGCGGGTCATTCGTTTATTGTGTTTCTGGGGGAGGGGTTCTTCCCAATCAACGTCTTGAACGCGGTCAAGAACGTCCCGGAGGTGGCTCGCATCTTCTGCGCCACGGCCAACCCGACCGAGGTCCTCGTCGCGCAGACCGAACAGGGACGCGGCATCCTGGGCGTCGTGGACGGGTTTTCACCCAAGGGGATCGAGGATGAAGAGGGTATCACCTGGCGCAAGGATTTCTTGCGGATGATCGGGTATAAGCTGAAGTAAGTTGGATTACCAGTCCGCCGCTACAGGGCGGTAGTTCAAATGGGTTAACGCCCACTCATCTTCACATGCTAGAATACAGCAACCTCGCAGAGTGATCAATATGACTACACGCCGAGCGCCATCTAAGATCATCCCCAGAGCCTTTCCGGGCATCCGGCCGGACGAGATCGAAGAACTGATCGTCAACAGCCAGGTTCATTCCTATGAACCGGGCGCGGTCTTGTGCCAGGAAGACGCGGTCGAGGACCGCTTTTACATGATCCTCGACGGGGATGTGGAAGTCACCAAAAGCATCAACAACAACGAAGAACGCCTGCTCCAAACCCTCGGTCCCGGGGATTTCTTCGGGGAGATGGCGCTCATCCACAACGCGCCGCGCGCCGCCACGGTGAGGGCAAAGACCCACCTCACCACGCTGGAGCTCGACAAGGTCAGTTTCGACCGCGTCCTGCACAATAGCAGCAGCATCGCGATGGCGATGGTCAGCGAGATCAGCAACCGGCTGCGCCAGAACGACCAGATGGCTGTGGATGATTTGCGCATCCGCGCCAGCGAGCTGGCCCAGGCCTATCAGAAACTGGCCGAACAAGAACTGGCGCGCCGCGAATTCCTCACCAACATCGCACACGAGCTGCGCTCTCCTCTCATGGTTGCCAGCGGGTATCTGCAGATGCTGCAAAAGGGCCTGATGAGCGGCCCGCAGCTCACGGCGGGGATCGAGACGGTCGCGCGCAATGTCCAGCAGATCGTCACACTGGTCAACGACATCCTGTTCCTGCAGGAGATGGACCTGGTCCTGCCAGAATTCCAGGCGGTGAATATGAATGAGGTCGCCGGGCACGTGATCGCACAGTACAGATCAAAAGCTGTGGAAAGAGGAGTCAACCTGCGCCTCACGCCGTCCCCGAGCCTGCCCCCGGTCCTGGGGGACCCAAAATCTCTGGAGCGTGCCCTGATGGCGCTGGTCGATAACGCCATCAAGTTCAGCCCGAAGGGCGGCGATGTGGACGTGCGCATGCAGCAAAAGGATGGACGGGTGCTGGTCTCGGTGGAGGATCATGGCATCGGGATCCCCAAGGCGAATATGCCGCGCATCTTCGACCGTTTCTACCATCTGGAGCGGAGCGGCGACGATCTCTTTGGCGGGATCGGCCTCGGGCTGGCCATCACGCGGCAGGTCATCGAGCAGCATCACGGCAGCCTGGACGTCACCAGCACACCCGGCAAGGGCAGTACGTTCACATTGACACTCAAGCAATGGAGGTAGAGAATGAAAATTTACAAGTACAGAAAGGTAAGATTTGAATGGAACCAAGCCGAGTTCAGAGGATCCTCAGCCCGCTGCTGACGATCATGTTTGTCACCGCCTGTGCACCCGCTCTAAATCCCCCCACCCTTCCCTCACAACCAACTGAAATTGCCGGCTCACCCACCACTGCAACGGAACCGCCGGTTACAGCAGAACCCACCGGCTCGCCGGCTCCCGAAGCGGGCCTCTGTACGAACGCGTATTATCCTGTCAGCGAACGCGCGACCTGGACCTATGCGAGCACGGGCAGTTCCGCCGGCGGATATAGTTTCACGGATACGATCACTTCCGTTCGCCAGGACGGCTTCACCCTCTCCACGCAACTGGGCGACCTGACGCGGACCCAGGAGTGGGCCTGCAGGCCGGAAGGTCTGGTTGCCCTCCAGCTTGGCGGCGCGCCCGCCGCGCTGCTCAATTCACAGGGCATGCAGCTGGATTTCGAGATCACGAATGCCAGCGGCGTCACCTTCCCGAGCACGATCAACACCGGGGATCAATGGCAGCACAACCTGGACTTCGAAGGGTCCATGTCCGTCGCCGGGGAAGAAGCCGCAGCGACGGGCAACGCCCAGACAATCTTTACCGCGATCGGAGATGAAACTGTGACCGTCCCGGCGGGAACCTTCGAGGCTCTAAAGATCCAGGTGGACCCGATGTTTCGCTTTAACATCAGCTACGAGGGCTTAAACCTGCCTGTGACCTTCTCCGGTACCTACACTTATTGGTTTGCCCAAGGTGTGGGTTGGGTGAAAGCCACCGGCACGGGCAGCGCGGCAGGTATGTCTTTCAGTGAGACCGTGGAGCTGCAATCCTACAGCATCCCGTAAATAAGAATCGGGCGGAGCGCAATGCGCCCGCCCGATTCTTATTCTGCAAATTCCACAATTAATTTCTCCCCCCCGTCATAATGCGACCAGGCAAAGAACGGCGGTTCTCCGCGCTGCATATGATGGATCTTCGCCAAAAGAATGGGCAAGTCTTCCACCACAGGCAAATCGGGGAGTGCATTATAAGCAATCCATTCGGCGGTTCCCTCTTTCGAGGGCTGCGGCTCTCCCTCCAGAGCTTCGCCGCTGAAGAGGAACAGGCAGATCCCCATTTCGCCCGCGTCGACGATGACCGTGCCGCACAGCCACAGATCGACAGCCAGGCCAGTCTCTTCCAGAAGCTCGCGCTTTGCGGCGGAAAGGATATCTTCCCCGCGCTCGATGTGACCGCCCAGGCCGTTGTATTTGTTCGGCCACAGCCTCTTGGTGGGAGCCCCTTTGAGCAGCAGGTACGAATCCCCGCGCCGCAAAAAAATCGCCGTACGGGGAATGACGGTATAACGGTCTTTCGTGATGCCTTGATCGGATTGTGGCATGGTATTTCCTGTTAAGGCAGATAGCTGTCTGCCCTACCTATCTTCGATACGTTTCAGGAACTGGCGAGGCATCGGGCAGAACGCGCACCCGCTCCGCCTCGATGTAATTGGACGTGCCTCCACCCATGAACGGGATGGGGACATCATGCCCCTGGAGCTGGTCGAAGGGAATAGCAAGGTCCTCACGCGCCCATTTACCAGTCCGTGGGTCGAAGCCTTCCCGGCGCGAGATGACCGCCTTGAAGACCAGCCAGGGGGTTGTCTCGTGGTTGACCTCTCGCGGGTCCGGCGGCGGCTGATTGCCATCCAGCGTCGCGACCTGATATGCATCTTTCCCGCCAATACGGACGATGTCGCTGAGTAGTTCCACGACATTCCCACCGCAGTTGATCGTCTCCTGCTCCATGGGAGGAGCATCCACATTGACGCCGTTGATGTAGTCCGCGAATCCATTATCCCAGCCGCGGCGGTTGGTGAAGGCACGGTTTCCCTTGGTCACACTTTTGAATGCCCGGTTAATCATGCTTTTTTCTGCGGAATCTAATCCGTCATAAAGCCGATCAAAGCGGCTGAGACTGAATAGGTCTACCCAGTACTTCTGCCAGGCGCGGGTCAAGGGCATGAATACCGGATCCAAAGCCTTGACGGTTTCAGGCAGTCCCTGCGCAGAGCGAGGTGCTCTGTTCCGTGATGGGCGTGATAATCCATATAGCTCGTAATCGTGCAACAAGTAGCCAAACTTCCGGCCTGCCGGCAATCGATTCTCAGGCGCAGGCTGAACGGGGGTGATCCTGACAGAGACGTGCAAGCTCATCTGGGAGTCAGAGTGCCCGTCAGCGTGATCGGGTTGTATCCCTCCAGCTCGACGCCAAAGGTCACCATCAGATCCTTGGGAGGCAAGCTTGAGACGGCAGCGGCCGGCTGCCCGAGATGCCTGACTGCCAGCCAACCGTCGACAGCCGTTCCGTTCATCTCTGTGACGTGGACCCACTGATCATCGACGAAGGCTCTGGTTTGCCCGTCAGTCACCAGCTGGGATGGATAGGTGTACAGAAAATCCCCTCTTCCGCTCTCGCCGGGCTCCAAAGAACCAATCCGGTCGTAAATTACACTTGGACCTGCCCGCAGTGACAATGTATTCGTCGATGGATTGGAGATTTCGTACTCTGCCATTCTCTCGCCTCCTTCATAAAGATATTCAGTGCTTCACGAAAGTTGAAAGAATACCCTCTCCCATCGATTTCGTGATGTACCGATATTATACGTAGAGGCCGACCTTCGTCGGCCTCTCGGAACTCATTCTACACTTCTTCTGATCAGCGTTTACGCGACCGTGATGCCTTGGTCCAGATAGACATCCTGAATAGTGTTCAAGAGTCGTACCCCGTCTGCCATGGGGCGCTGGAAGGCTTTGCGTCCTGAGATCAAACCCATGCCGCCGGCGCGCTTGTTGATGACCGCCGTTGCCGCGGCTTCGGCAAAATCGTTTTCGCCGGAGGCGCCGCCGCTGTTGATCAGACCGACGCGTCCCATGTAGCAGTTGGCAACCTGATAGCGGCACAAGTCGATCGGATGGTCGCTGGTCAACTCACTGTAGATGCGCTTATCCAGTTTGCCATACGAGCTGTTGCCCGTGTTCAACGCCAGGAAGCCGCCGTTGTTTTCCGGAAGCTTCTGCTTGATGATGTCCGCCTGGATGGTGACGCCCAGGTGGTTCGCCTGCCCGGTGAGATCGGCGGAGACGTGATAATCCTTGTCCGCCTTGAATGCTTTATTCCGCAAATAGCACCATAAAATGGTGGCCATGCCCAGCTCGTGGGCGAGGGCGAACGCCTCGGCGATTTCGATCAGCTCACGGTGCGAATCGTCCGAGCCGAAATAAATCGTCGCGCCCACTGCCGCTGCGCCCATATCGTAGGCCTGCTCGACCGAACCGAACAGGATCTGTTCGTAACTGTTCGGATAGGTCAGAAGCTCGTTGTGATTGAGCTTGACGATGAACGGGATTTTGTGGGCATACCTGCGCGAGAGGATTCCCAGCACGCCGAACGTCGATGCAACCGCATTACAGCCGCCTTCGATAGCGAGCTGGACGATTTTCTCGGGATCGAAGTAATCAGGATTCTTTGCAAAGCTCGCGCCCCCCGAATGCTCGATTCCCTGATCCACCGGCAGGATGGAGAGATAGCCTGTGCCGCCCAGCCGCCCGTTCTTGAACATCCAGGCGAGATTGCCAAGGACGCGGTTGTTGCGGTCGGACTGCATGAAAATGCGGTCTACAAAATCGGGACCCGGCAGGTGCAGACGTTCCTTTGAGATTTTTGGTGAATCGAAACCCAGCAGCGACTCTGCTCTGTCGCCCAGCAGGGATTGGATATCGGTCGTCATGGTATCGATTGTCATTTTGTTCCTCCTTGCCCAGCGTGGCGCACATGGCCGGCGCCGGGCGGTTTGAATTCTTCCTCGCGAAACGAGAGAAGTTGATTTCATAACTGCGCTGACGGCAGGAAAATGCTTTCTTGATTATAACCCTCATCTGAGGCTATAATGTGCTCGTGGCTCTTTGGGAATTTCCGTGGTAGATACCCAGATTTGGTGGTGCGAGCAGGTCCCTTCGGCGCACGCTCGCACCACCAAATCCGGCCTCCTCTCACGGCAAAGACCGGCAAACCGTGCTCGTGCTACTTAAGATCCAGGAACTCGTATATGATCGTAGCGCTACAGCGCCATCTTCGCTACGCTTCGACAGGAGGCACAAATGGATGAATTCTTTCAGAAAGTGACCAGCCAACAGGACCCGTTCAAAAAGCTGGCGTCGGCAATCCCGGGCTTTGGGGGCTACGTTGAGCGGCAGAACCGCCGCGACGCAGATAAGTTGCTGCGCGATACGGTTGCGCGGCGCTTCGAGGAGCAGTGGAGGCGCACATCCCAATTGCAGAGCGATATGGTCAGCAGCGGTATGATCGCCTACGTTGACGATATGGAAAAGGCCGCAATCCAGCTTCGTACGTTCATCGACAAGATCACGACGGCGCCGCGCGGCTACTCAGGGTTGTTCGATGCCGTGAAGATCAATGAGAAGGAACTGGAGGCGATCTACCAGTTCGACGCCGCATTCTTTGACCTCGCGGAACAGGTGACGCGCGCCCTCGACCATGTCGAGGCGAGCATGGGTGACCAGGCCGCACTGCCTGCCGCCATCCGCAACGTGACATCCCTGGCACGCCTGGCTGTGGAAACCTACAACCGGCGGTCGGAGGCCGTAGTCGGTGACGGGAAATGATGTTGTGGGAGCGGGCAGCCGCCTGCTCCTACGGATATGAACATGTGGAAAGAATATCTCAACGCGACGACGATTGAAGAAGTGATTCAATTATTGGCAGAAAAGGGGGAACGTGCCCGCATTATGGCGGGGGGAACGGATTTGATCCTGGAAATGGAACGCGGCATTCGGACAGGGATAGAGACCTTGATTGACGTAACACGTGTTACTGGCCTGGACCGGCTCTCCATCGATGAGGACGATGTCATTCACCTGGGCCCACTGGTCACGCACAATCACTGCGCCGAGTCCCGGTTGATCCGCGCCCGTGCCTACCCCCTCGCCCGCGCAGCCTGGGAAGTGGGCGCGCCGCAGATCCGCAACCGGGGGACGATCGCAGGCAATCTCATCACTGCATCCCCTGCTAACGACACGATCACGCCGCTGATGGCGCTGGACGCGTCGGTCGCGCTCCAATCCGTACGAAGCACACGCATTGTTTCTCTGCGGGATTTTTATACGGGCGTCCGCAAGACCGTCATGCGGCCGGACGAGATGGTGGTAGATATTTCCTTCCCTGCGATGAAGACAACGGCGCGCGGCACCTTCATCAAACTCGCGCTGCGCCGCGTCCAGGCAATTTCCATTGTAGACGTCGCGCTCGTGCTCGACTTCGAGGGAGATTCCGTCAAATCGGCTTGCATCACACTGGGAGCGGTCGCGCCCATAATCATCCACGCCGGCGAAGCGGAGAAGTACCTCGCCGGGAAGCCGCTCACCGATGAAGTAGTTGCCGAAGCCGCGCGCCTGACGATGACCGCCGCCAAACCCATCGACGATATACGCGGCAGCATGTCCTACCGAAACGAAATGGTGCGGGTGTGCGCCAAACGCGGCCTGGAGGCTGTGCGAAACGGCGAGGAACAGCTCGGGATGCCAATGGAGCCCATCTTGCTCTGGGGAGAACATAACGCAAACGGCGGTATTTCATCTTCACATAATACACCCGCCAGCCCCATTGAAACAACGATCAATGGAAAGAAATATACGTTCACTTCGGGATACGATAAGACTCTGCTGCGTCTCTTGCGCGAAGAGGGGAATTTGATCGGTACGAAGGAAGGCTGCGCGGAAGGCGAGTGTGGCGCCTGTACTGTGTTCCTGGACGGCAAGGCAGTGATGGCCTGCCTCGTCCCGGCGCCGCGCGCCCATGGCGCGGAGATCGTGACAATTGAAGGTCTCGCGCGGGGCCAAGTCACAGATGAAGCCGGAGCGGAGGCAAGGAACGGTCTCCATCCCGTTCAGGAAGCGTTCATCGAGCATGGCGCAGTGCAGTGCGGATATTGCATACCGGGCTTCATCATGTCCGCGGCAATGCTTCTGGAGGAAAAAGCCAATCCAACGCACAATGAAATCGAGCAGGCAATTACGGGGAATCTATGCCGCTGTACAGGTTATTATAAGATTGTTGAAGCCATACAAAGCGCTGCTGAAGCCGCCAGTCAAGCTGCTTAAGAGGTAAAGATGGGCAAATATAGTACATATGCGAGACGGCCTCCCAGACCCCCGCGGGGGGTCGTGCATCCTGTCATGCGAGGCATCGGCTGTATCATGATCGTCGTGATACCCATCCTTGCGTACGGGCTTTCTGTGCTCGTCGTCGAGTATGCCGTTCGAAGCGGCTGGCCGATTCCGCCGGAATGGCTGGCACCGCCCAACTTTCCCCCGCTTCTGCTGAGGCTGCAAGGGTTTTCAAACCTCCTCAGTTTCTTTCAGACACAGCCCAGACTGATCGCCCACCTGGTATTCACCGTCGCGATCTCTGTGGTGATCGGCGGGTTGATGGCGGTGATTTTTGGCTATATTTACCAGATCTTCGGCCCGCCGCGTTATGGTCCCACCGACGCGCCGCCGCCCAAGGTCAAGCCAAAGCCATACAAGAGATAAAACAAAGGGTCTTTCCAAGATCAACTTATGACTACAAACGCGATGATCGGCCAATCCATCCCGCGCGTGGATGCGCGAGGCAAAGTCACCGGGGAAACTCCTTACTCGGGGGACCTATCCAGGCCGGACATGACTCATATGAAAATCCTGTTCGCTGGGCGCCCGCACGCGCGCATCCAGTCGATCGAGACGCGCGAAGCCGAAGCCGCGCCCGGCGTCATTGCAGTTTATACGGCCAGGGATATTCCCCTCAACGAGTATGGTTTGCAGTGGCAGGATCAGCCTGTATTGTGCGGACCCGTTTCCGGTGAGGGCGACGCGAAGGGACGAGACATCGTCCGGTTTGTCGGCGACCAGGTCGCGGCGGTCGTGGCAAGGACAGAAGCCGAAGCGGCCGCGGCGGTCAAGTTGATCCGGGTCGAGTATGAAGATCTGCCCATCGTCACCGATCCCCTCGAGGCCATGAAACCGGACGCGCCGCGGGTCCACGAAGAGATCGGCGAATCGAACATCTGCGTCCACTACAAGATCCGCAAGGGGGATGTGGAGGCTGGATTCGCCCAGGCAGAGGTGATCGTCGAGAGCGAGTACCGGACGCCGGTGCAGGAGCATGCCTATCTGCAGCCGGAGGCGGGTCTGGCATACATCGACGAGCAAGGACGCATCACGGTGGCATGCGGCGGCCAATGGACACATGAGGACCGGCATCAGATCGCGCATGCCCTGAAGATGCCCGAAGAACAGGTTCGTGTGGTGTATCCCGCCATCGGCGGGGCGTTCGGAGGACGCGAAGATATGTCCGTGCAGATCCTGCTGGCGCTGGCGGCCTGGAAACTGCAGAGACCGGTGAAGATCATCTGGTCCCGGCAGGAATCGATCATCGGGCACGGAAAGCGCCACGCGGTGGTCCTGCGCGCCAAGTGGGGTGCGACGAGGGAGGGCAAAGTCATCGCAGTGGAAAACGAGATCATTGGCGATGGCGGCGCGTATATGTACACCACAAATAAAGTGCTGGGCAATTCCGCCATTACGTCCACGGGCTCCTATCACATCCCCAACGTAAATACGGATGTGTATGGCGTCTACACCAATAATGTCCCGGGCGCAGCCTTCCGCGGGTTCGGAGCACCACAGGCGCTGTTCATGGCCGAAACACAAATGAACAAGCTGGCGGAAAAGCTTGGCATGGATCCTGTGGAGTTCCGATTGAAAAACGCCTTGAAAGATGGCGACCCGATGAGCGTGGGAACCCCTTCCCCGAGTCCGGTCAGTGTGAGCCAATGCATCGAGGCGGCCCGAGACCGGTTTGGGTGGGAGCAGGCAGCGAAGAAAGAGGCAAGTAATCCGTATCTCAGGCGTGGAAAAGGTTTCGCGGCCGGCTTCAAGAACATAGGCTTCTCGTTTGGTTACCAGGAAAACTGCTGGGCGCGCGTCGAGATCCACGGTAACAGCGAAATCGACCATGTGGTCCTCCACCATGCCAGCGCGGAGGTCGGTCAGGGCACGCATACGGTCATGGTCCAAATGGCGGCAGAGGCCGTTGGCGTACCGGCCGAGAAAGTCAAATTGATCTCTTCTGATTCGGCTACGATGGGCGACTCGGGCAGCGTTTCGGCGTCGCGCATGACCTTTATGTCCGGCAATTCCATTCGCGGCGCGGCGGAGGTCGCGCTGAATAAATGGCGGGCGGAGGAACGACCGGCGATTGGTGAATATAAGTATCTGGCGCCGCGCACCACCCAGTTCGAGAAGGAGACCGGCTACTCGACGCCTAACTTTGCCTACGCGTTCGCCGCACAGGCCATCGAAGTAGAAGTGGATATCGAGACGGGTCATGTACGCGTCGTGCGCGTGGTCGCGGCAGACGATCTGGGCAAGCCGATCAACCCGGCGCTCGTCGAGGGACAGATCGAAGGCGCGGTCGTCCAGGCGCAGGGCTATGCAGTTCTCGAGGATTTCAAGACAAAGGACGGGCGCGTGCTCACGGACCAACTGAGTACATATCTCATCCCCACCATCTGGGATATCCCTGAAAAGGTGGAATCCGTGCTCCTGGAAATACCGGATCCAAACGGTCCCTGGGGCGCGCGCGGCGTGGGTGAGCTGCCATTCCTGCCTGTAGCGCCCGCGATCTGCGCAGCCATCCATGATGCAACCGGCGTGTGGATCGACGAGTTTCCATTTACCCCCGAGCGCGTCTTGCGTGCACTCGGAAAGGTTTGAGCGCAACCAACAAAGGACCAGCTTCTTTGCGGTAACATGCCATGTCATTTCGCTTTCGTGGTGAGACCAGGGACCTCAACGGCACCACGCGCAGAGACCTGAGCGGATCGTTCGTCGAATTGCCCGGCGGTGTCACACATTACGAGCTAGGCAACCCGGAAAAAGACAATACCGTGGTCCTTGTTCACGGCTTCTCCGTCCCATATTTTATCTACGATCCCACGTTCAACTTCCTGGCCGAGTCCGGCTTTCGTGTGCTGCGCTATGACCTGTTCGGCCGCGGATTCTCTGACCGGCCGCACAGGCCCAATAACATCGATTTGTTCGTCAGGCAGCTGGAGGAGTTGCTAGATGCACTGCGCGTAAGGCGACCTGTGAGCCTGGTCGGCTTATCCATGGGCGGGCCTATTACTGCCGCGTTTACCGCCCGTTATCCTGCGCGCGTGCAGAAGCTGGTGCTGATCGATCCGAGCGGAGCCCGCCCCCTCGACGCCGCCTTGATGCTAAAGACCGCAAGGCTGCCGTTTGTGGGAGAATTGATCTTCGGGCAGGCTGGTAGCGCAGGCATGCTCCGGAGCATCGCTTCCGATTTTTTCGATCCCTCCATGCTCGAGCACTTTCGATCCTGGTACCGGATCCAAATGGAATACAAAGGCTTTATGCGCTCCATCCTGTCGACCATTCGACACGGAATGCTGGGGTCATTCCTCGAGTATTACCAACAGGTCGGCAAAATGGAAACGCCTGTATTGTTATTCTGGGGCCGCGCTGACAGGACAGTGCCTTTCGAGCACAGCAAAGACCTGCGGACCGCAATGCCAAACCTGGAGCTGCATCCGATTGAGAATTGTGGGCACATCCCGCATTATGAGAAGCCCGATGAAGTCAATCCTGTTCTATTGGAATTCCTGAGAAGATCATGTACCCGAGGCTGCTCGCCTATTTCTCGCCCAACAAATACCTGCTGATGATGTTTTTCCTCCAGCTGGAGAGATGAGCCAATGAGGCAACAAGGTGACGGTCATGCTCAAGATCGACGATGAACTTTGGAGGATCCAATCATGAACAAACAAGACATCCTCACACTCTATAGATACAACCAGTGGGCAAATGCAAGGATACTAAATGCCGCGTCGAAGATTAAGCCTGAACAATACCTCGCGGAGGCTTCCTTTCCACACGGTGGCTTGCGCGGCACGCTCGTCCATATGCTGTTCGCGGAATGGATCTGGCGCAAACGATGGGAGGGGATTTCTCCCACACAACGTTTGAAACCGGAGGAATTTCCCACCTTCGAATCGCTGTGTACCCGCTGGGCTGACGAGGAAAAGCTTTTGATGGCGTTTGTGGATGGCCTGACCGACGAGAAGCTGGAAGGCTATTTCGAGTACACTTCGACGGAAGGCAGGCCCTATAAAAGGATCCTATGGCATGCGATGGCGCATCTCGTCAATCACGGCACGCAGCACCGCAGCGAGGCCGCGGCCATACTGACCGATTTCGGACATTCGCCGGGCGATATCGATATGATTTATTTTATTAATGAAGTGTAAGGATTGCGAAAGCTAAGATATGTTCAGAAATTCACGTAGCTATTTCTACAATAACCGGTATAGCATTGCTGTTTTTGTCCTTCTGAATATCGCCTGCGCGGTATGTATAGGACTTGTGATCGCGCGGGTGGCGTACAGTGACAGAACTCATCATCTAGGACTGATCTGGAATCTCTTCCTGGCGTGGATCCCGTTCATGCTGGCCTATTTCGCTCACGCCGTTTCGTGGCGGCGCGTCTCCCTTTATATCGTGATCCCGGCCATTGCTTTTCTCTGGCTCATCTTCTTCCCGAACGCGCCCTATATGCTGACCGACCTCCAGGACCTGGCCAGCCAGCCCGGCGGCGCGCCGCTCTGGTACGATGTAATCATCGTGGGCTGGTGCTCGTGGACGGGGACCTTGCTGGGCATCATTTCCCTCTATCTCATGCAGGATATAATCATGCGCACGGTGAGCCGCGCCGCCGGCTGGATATTTGTCTTTGCGATCGCCGGGCTCAGCAGCTTCGCGATGTACATTGGACGCTTTGTCAGGCTCAATTCGTGGGACATTTTGCAGGACCCCGCCGAGACCGCCATGGAGATCCTCGGCATCGTCGTCGACCCGAGTATGCGCCTGGCGGCTTTTACAGCGCTGTACACTTTCTTCTTCCTGTTCATATTTCTCCTGCTGTATTCATTCAGTCATATGCTGCGCGAGCAATCGTCTCGGGCGCAGGACGCTCCTGAACAGATCGCAGGCACCTAACGCCCGAATGTCGAAAGATAAAGACCCCCTCATCCTGGTCCGCGGCGGAGGCGATCTTGCAACAGGTGTTGCGCTCCGCCTGCACCGCACCGGGATGAAGGTGGTCATCACCGAGCTCGCCGAGCCTTTGGCCGTCCGGCGGGCGGTCTCATTTGCCGAGGCAGTTTACGAGGGAAAACACACTGTCGAGGAGGTGACTGCACGCCGCGCCGAACCGGATCAGGTCGCGGCTTGTTTGGAAGCGCGAGAAATCCCGATCCTGATCGATCCGGATGCAAACATCCTGCTTTCCCCTTTCAACTTTTCTGTTGTCGTCGACGCGCGACTCCTCAAGAGCGCTCCCGCGCCACTTCCGGCTGACGTCCCGCTTCACATCGGACTCGGCCCTGGATTCCACGCCGGACGCAATTGCGACGCCTTGATCGAGACCCACCGCAGCCACACCCTGGGACGTGTCCACTGGACCGGGCCGGCACAGCCAGACTCGGGCCTGCCCGAAGGCGACCCACGCCGTGTGCTGCGCGCACCGTCTGATGGAACTCTGATTGGATTGAAACAGATTGGTGACCACTGCCAGGCGGGTGACGTCGTAGCAGAGATCCGGGCAGGGGACTCCACACGTACCCTGGTATACAGTCCTCTGGCCGGGGTATTGCGGGGAATCGTCCGGGATGGAATCCGGGTGACGAAGGGACTTAAGATCGGCGACGTTGACCCGCGTGACGACCCGAGCGCATGCTTTCTCGTTTCCGATAAGGCGCTGGCGATTGGAGGCGGCGTGCTCGAGGCGATATTGACAAGGGAAGAGATCAGGAAGGAGTTGTTTGCTCCCTAGTAGTTATGTTCCTGACTGTGCTTCTGGCTACGCGCAGCCACGGGTAAGCCCTGGCACCGGCATTGGCCGGTAATAACGGCCGGAGCGAAGCGTTCTGGGGGGTTGCCTGAATCCGTGTTTGGTTGTATCCTCTACGCGAGAAATGACGCTCGAAATCTCGCTGAGACGCTCCCTGCTCTCCTCCCTTTTTATTCAAACGGGGAACGACAAACCGCGCAAACCGCATTGGGTAGGCGACAGGCAGCCCGCTCCTGCGCGGCAGCGACAAACTCCGGGCGGAAGGCAGGGGGATCAGCCGCCGTCGAGGCAGGATCCGCGCGGTTACCGTGACCTCGCCAGCCTGACGCTTGGCGAGGTGCAGGATGCCTATCGTTTCTTCGAGAGCCAGCTCCTCCCCTCTCCCTATGAAGCCTGGGTTGCGCCCCATTACTTTTGCATGCTCGAGCTTGTCCGGCGCCGCGATGGCCGACCGCCGGTCCTGTTCGGACGGGTCAAGACCTGTTATCCCAGCGACGGGTATATACAGAATATCCAGGATATGGAGCTATATTTCCCCAATAAAAATGGCAGACCCGATACAGTCCTCGTCGGCGCTGAGGATATCTTGCTGGATCCATCCAGGCCGGTTCAAAGCTATTGTGTCCGCGTCAAGTTCTTCGCCGCCCCGGAAGATATAGAGGAGTTCGAGCGGAACGGGAATATCCTTGTACAGAACGGCTTTCTCCCCGAATTTCACACTGGCTACCTTGACCTTCTCGATATGAGCGAGCCGGAACATGCCGCCTATCCGTGGCTGTACGTCGTGAGCTCTCGCTGGTTTGCATCCATCCCGGGCTGGGTCCAGCCGGAAGTCCGGGAACGACTCAAAGACCTAATCCAGTGGAGTAAGCTAATCTTCAACTACCACCCGGAAAACCTGCCGGGCGAAATCCGGACCCTGAACCGGGAGCTCGGCTTCAAATACGGCTTTACCGACATCGTCCTCGTCGAACCCGCCGATCCTGCGCAGACCCTGCGGGTTGTCGCATCCACATTCGAGAAGCTATTCCAGCGGCCAATGAAATAAGTCCTATCCTTTCATGAAATTGGCCTCACTCTTTGGACGATTTCCTGAACCAGTTCCAGATCCCCTTCCCCGCTGAGAACGAGATATTGATCCTCCAGGGCGGCCATCAGAAAGATCAGGTCGGCATCGGGGGCTTCCACACTGAACATAACGCCGGGTAAGCCAAGCTCGAGCACCAGTTCCGCCTCTTCGTGGATCGTGATGCCGGAAGCCTCCCAGGCAGTCTTCTGGTTGGCGACAAATGCTGCAAGATCGTTTTTCGGTTCCCATCGATAGATCGTGGCATTGAGGCGCGTTGCACCCTCGGGCAGGACCGGCATTTCAGCAACTTCGGGGGCAGATAGGAACTGTACCTGCGTGCCGCGTGGACCCACGGCTACTTCACGGACCGTCCACCCGGCTGGATAATCCAGCGCGAAGCCGGCGGACTCATTGAAATAGGTCTGGGGCTTGAACGAAGGCTCGGAGAGCTTGGGGCTGGGGGCAGCCTCCGTCGGCGCAGGAGGCTGCACAGTGTGGGTCGGCAGCGGAGATTCTGCAGAGAGCGAAGGTACTTCTCTCTCGAAGAGGGCAGGCGCCAGCTCCGGCGCAGAGCAGGTCGCCAGCAGCATGACACTCACAAAGACAATAAAGGCAAGCAGTCTCATTCTCAACTCCTTTCTCGTTAGAGAAAGGACGATGGCCCCGCGGAAAAGTTCCTGTTGAGGAGGGTAGATCTTCGGCGGGTTGAATCAAACCGGGATTTGCCCTATACTGGAGCGACAACCCCCTGCGTCAGTGCCGGAACCTTTGATTTCTTAGCCTGCGCAAGAATGGAGATCCCCATGAATGAAGAAACCCTCAACCTCAGCATTCGGAAATTCCTGAAGATGGTCGGCATCACGTCTCAGCGCGAGATCGAACGGGCGGTGACTCGGGCCCTCGAGAATGATCTCATCCAGGGTACGGAGGTCTTTCCGGCCAGGGCGACGGTGGAAATCGCCGGACTCAATCTGCGCGTGGAGATCGATGGAGAGATCAAGCTGCAATAAGCAAAGGTGATCTCTGGCCGGCAGGGCATCTTCAGGTTTTAACTTATACACACCATATAGACACCTTATAGAAACTGCGGGCTTGCAGGCCGGAGTGACCGCACCCGCTTTGGATCGCTCCAGATTAATCCCTGGGACTCGGAACAATATTAAGGTATGCTTGCGGATATCCGGCCCGCCCGCGCGGGAGATTTACTCCCCGGGCCTGCGTTGGCAGCCGAGCTTGGATTGGGCTGACAAAGGAGAGTTGCGAAATGGACCGCGATTTAACGATGATGATTTATGGTGCGATCATGGGCGTTATCGGTAGTATTGTTACCTCTCTGGTTGCTGCTCTTTTTCAATTTTGGCTGGAGCGCCGTGAATATGAGAGAAGGCAGAGTGAGGCCCAGACCAGGCAGCTCAGACAGATCCGTCTGCCCACCGATGAGGAGGTCATTCTTCTCAATACAGGGCGGAACGATGGCGACCAGTCTGAATCGCAGCGCCATCCGGCCGGTTCTCTCGTGCTTTCGGTAGTGATCTCTAGCCTATTGGTCTACCAGACGCATGACCCAATTCTCGGTTTCGCGTTTGCAGCCGTGCTCGGTTTTTTGATGACCCGGCGCCTGCTCCGGCTCCTGGGAGGATAAAGATCAAGATGCACACCTGGTATTCGATCAGCCTCGGGGATGGGATGATGGCTGCTACGCCTTCGGATGAAATCGAGAAAGCATTTCTGACAGCCTTCAACAAGGCCGGAAGACCACCCGGCATGGCTGTATTTACCCGGCCCGAATCAGAAGGTCGCCTGCACTGCGAGATTATTGCGTATTTCTCTCCAGCAGCCGAGAAGCTCGCAAAGTCTTTTGGCGCACGACCTTGCAGCAAGCCCGCACGGGCCGGGCTGGGACTGCTCGCCGGCGATGAGCGTTCGTGGGCAGTGCTCTTCCCTGACGGCAGCACCTAGCCTGGCCTTCAGCGCCGGAACAGGAGGGACAGATGATCGTTCAGTTAACTGAAAGTCAAAAATCCATATGAAGGAAATCAGGATCCATAGTTTTACGGAGCTCCACCAGATCATCGAGAATTACGATGCGAGGACAGTTATCTACCGGGGCGTGAAATCTGTGAATTATCCATTGATCCCCAAGATTGGGCGGATCGTCCCACCCGATTCGGCCCGGTCCCGGGAGGCGAACGAGCAGGAGATCCTGCGTCTGTTCAAGGAAAAGGCATTCCGCTATCTCGATTTTGTGCCGGCGAACGATTGGGACTGGCTGGCTTTGGGCCAGCAGCATGGACTGCCCACGCGCTTACTGGATTGGACCGGCAACCCGCTGGTCGCCTGCTATTTTGCGGTCGAAGAGCCCGGCGATGAAGAGAGTGTGATCTATGCCTATCAAGAAAAGTCTTATATTGAAGTCGACAAATATCCGAACCCATTTCTATACAACAAGGTGGGAAAATTCATTCCCAAGCATCTCTCTCCCCGGATCGCAACGCAGGGCGGTTTGTTTACCATCCATCCTGACCCGCACAAACCATTTGAATCGGATGATATGGAGATGATCATCATTCCCGGCGGAATTCGCTCTTCTCTGAAGAACACTCTCAACAAATATGGCGTGGACCGGTTCTCACTGTTCCCCGGCCTAGATGGTCTTTCTGCCTATATTGAATGGCTGCAATCGAAGCACGATTGAAGCCGATCCTGCCCGAGGGTTACATTTTCGTGCGCCGCCATCCGAAATCCATGTAGAATTGGAGACATGCGTGACTTTCGCGGTGTTCTTCGAAGATTGGTTCTCTTCATTGGAGGGATTGGCGCGGACCGGAACGATGTCGAGGAGGTCCGGCTTCAAAAGGCACTCCTGGTGGCGGGATCGTTCATGTTCATCTTCGCGGGGATCCTGTGGGGCATTCTGTATATCCTCCTGGGAGAGCCCGTGGCGGGCACCATCCCCATCGCTTACGCGATCATCTCACTCCTGAGCGTCCTGTTGTTTGGGATCACCCGCCGCTACCATTTCTTTCGTTCGAGCCAGCTGGCCCTAATCCTGATTCTCCCCTTTCTCGTCATGGTCACACTGGGCGGCTTCGTGAATTCAGGTGGTGTGATCTTGTGGTCACTGCTCAGCCCGTTTGGAGCTTTTCTCTTCGACGAGCCGCGCCGCGCCCACCGCTGGCTAATCGCCTATCTCGGGCTGGTCCTCCTCAGCGGCTTGATCCAGCCGTATCTTCCTCATGCGCAGTCCCTGC
>DASTFG010000189.1:0-8008 GCA_035708785.1 Anaerolineales bacterium | reverse complement strand
CAGCCATCCGTACAGCTGCGCCATCTCTTCTTCTGTCAGCACGTCGATCAGACGCCCTTCGATAAACCGGCCGGGCTTGCATGAGCTCGCCTGCACTTCGCCGGAAAGATAAATTGTCATATAGTCGCAGAAGCCCGCGATCCCGCCTTCGCGCTTCCAGGATATGGCAACCGTCGCGGGACCGATGACAGTCCCATCCTCGTTCGTGCGGTATGCTACCTCTTTGCCGTTGGCTTCCAAAATGATCTGGAAGCCGGGCGTAACCACCTGGGCGCAGGACTGCTCACGTCCTTCGATGCCAACACAGGCATCCGGCCACTCCACGGCTTCGGTGGAGACCACGGTGATCTCATCGGCGGGCACGCCCAGGTTCCGGGAAAGGGTCTCGACGGCCGCGCGTTCGGCGGGCGTCAATTCTTCCGATCCCGGCCTGGACGTTGGTTCTTCATCCACAATCGGCTCCTCGGTCCCTTGCGCCGCTGGTGAGCAGGCTGCAACGAGGCACACCAGCAAGAGAATCCCTATTAATGCTTTTTTCACTCTTACTCCTTTACTGTTTAGACGTATCAGCCCTGCGTTTGTTCCGAAAAACTGTATAATCGGCGCATGCGTTACCGCCCGTTATTGCCGTTAATCTTCATCATGGTTGCCTGTATTGTAACTGCTTGCGGACCCAGACAAGACCCTCAGGAACAGATTCGCCAGATCGTGGCGGCGACCCTGGCCGCGGTCCCGCGCGCGACGGCTACACCGCCCCCCACGCCGGTCCCGATTTTCACGGCGACGCCCATCGACCTGGCCGGGCTATTCTGCGAGTACCAGTTCTGCATCGGGCATCCTGTCGACATGGCGTTCTACGATGTCAGCGCCGTCAACAGCAACCAGGCAAACCCCAGCACCTACCAGACCGGGCTGCTGGCCTCCTACAGCGGGAATCTCCTCATCCAGTTGATCTGGCAATTTTCTCCCGGCACTGCCGATCCGAGCTTCCTGCTCGACTTGATCCTTGAAGATGGACTGGATACCGCCACAGGCACGCCGCAGGTAAGACTCATCCGCGATATGAACACGATCTATACCCCGATCACCACCACCGCAACGACCGTCCTCCCCTTTGGCGGCGCGGCCGCCTGGACATGCGGGGATCGGGTCTTCGCCTGGAAAGCTTATACACCGGACGAGGCTTCCGCAGCCAGCCTGTTCGACAGCGCACTGGGGCGCTTCGCCTGCAAGCAATGAATAAAACGATCACGACAACCCGCGGCGCGGTCCTCATCCGCGGAGCCAAGCTGGCCGACGCGGCGCAATTGCGAGAGCTTCTTCTCGAGGCCCTGCAGGACAGCCCCATCGCGTTTGCCGCCGATTACGAGAGGGCGGTCAGCCATCCCGCACAGTACTGGGAGGACAGGCTTAAAATGGATGCGGACGAAGCGAACCTCTTCTTTGCGGAGTACGAAGATAGACTCATCGGCATGACGGGCATCGAGCGCAGCCGTTCGTCTAAGACCAGGCACAGCGCCTGGATCTGGGGGGTGTACGTGACGCCCGCCTGGAGAGGTCTGCGCGTTGCAGAAGAACTGGTCAGTGCCTCCCTGGCCTGGGCCGAGGCGAAGGAGATCGTGGTTGTCAAGCTGGGCGTTGCTTCGACGAACGTACCGGCGATCCGCTGCTACGAGCGCTCCGGTTTTGTGATCTACGGGACAGAACCGCGCGCGATCTTTTATGAAGGCAAATATTACGACGAATATTTGATGTCCCGTTCGCTGGATGAAACGACAACCCGCCATTAGGAGCGATGATATGACAACGGAAACTGAGATCCTCGCCTTACGAGCCCGCATTGCAGAGCTGGAGAGCCGCGTCGATTTTCTGTACAACCATCTCGGCCTCGCGCCTGTCAAAGGCGCCAGAGGAGCGGATGCGAGAGTGGTCGATGTGCTCAGGAGGGGCAACAAGATCGAAGCCATCAAGATTTACCGGGAACTCTATAATTGCGGGCTCGCCGAGGCCAAGCAGGCTGTGGATGCTATTGAGAAGAGGTTGGGGCTCTAATTGCGTTGGACAAGAACCACAGTGTCAACACACAACCGTGAGCAACTCGCAGTGACGTGGAACCAGGTTGCCGCCTTTCGGCTCGCGCGGCACCATCTCTCAAAGCGCGCCCCGGCAAAGGCTCTTCCATCGGTTGTCCGGGACATGGGCGGGGCGCAGGCCCAGTTACTCTCTGCCGCGCAGATGTCACTGTGGTCAAGGGTGCATGATCTGCAGATCGCGGATGTCGAAGAGGCCCTCCGCAAACGGCTCCTGGTCAAGGCCTCCTGTATGCGCCGGACGCTGTTCCTGGTGCCTTCCGAGGATCTGGCCGTCTTAGTCCGGGGCTCCGCCCGGCGCGCGGAAAAAGAGATCCGCTGGACGCGCGGGAAGGGCGTGCCCGACCGCGTGATCGATGCGGCGATCGAGGCTGCCCTCGGCGCGCTGGACCAGCCCCTCACGCGGCCCGAGATCGCCGAGCGGGTGAGCCGGGCTCTGGGTGTGCGGACCCGCGCGGTAGAAGGCGGCGGCTGGGGGAGACGTTCGAAATTAGCCGCCGTCCCGGTTGGTCATCTCACATTCCCGGTTGTGGACCTCCTTCACCTCGCGGCTGCCCGCGGCGTCGTCTGCTATGGCCCCAATCGCGGCAACGAGCCGACCTTCGTCCGGGCCGACGCCTGGATCCCGGGCTGGCAGGATCTGCCGAGGGAAGAAGCGGAAACACGTCTCTTGCGCATCTACCTGCAGGCTTTTGGTCCGGCCACAGCCGCAGACTTTGCCCTGTGGACCGGTATGACGCTCACGGAGGCTCGTGAGATCTGGGCGCGCGAGCAAGCGAACTTCGCGCCCGTCAAGGTCCAGGGTTGGACAGCGCAAGTTGTTCGCAAGGATATTAGTGCACTGGCGCAGGCTGAATTCGAGCGCCCCCTGGTCCGCCTTCTGCCGTACTTCGATTCTTTTCTCCTCGGCCATAAGGAGAGGGATCATCTCATGGCATTGGAGCACCGGCCAAAGGTCTACCGCCCGCAGGGATGGATCGCTCCCGTCGTTCTCGTAGACGGCCGCGTCACGGCGGTCTGGGTACACGCCCGGGAGGGGAACGGCCTGCGCGTCAAGGTGACGAAATTCGGGTCCATCTCGCGGCGGATCGCCGCCGGCATTCGTGCAGAAGCGCGCGACCTCGGCCGCTTCCTCGGGATCCGAGACGTGGATGTGGAGATAGGCTGATGGGAGGAATGGACACCGATCTCTTGCCTCACCAGACCACACCCCGCTACCCATAGCCTGTTTCGCTGGTACCAGCGATCGAAAACCCTGATCCCCAAGCCAAAGGAATTAAGATGGACAAGATAACTTCTCAAGATGGTACACCGATTGCATACCGGCGCAGCGGCTCAGGAGCTCCGCTTGTGTTAGTACACGGCACGGGCGGTGTCCACTCGCGCTGGGCCCCCGTTTTGCCAGCGCTGGAGCAGCGCTTTCGCGTGTATGCAGTTGAGCGGCGCGGTCGTGGGCAGAGCGGCGACGCCATACATTACGCCATCGAGCGCGAGTTCGAGGACATCGCAGCGGTCGTCTCCTCGATCGACGAGCCCGTCAATTTGCTCGGCCACTCCTTTGGCGCCATCTGCGCCCTAGAAGCAGCTTTGCTGCTCCCGAACCTCCATCGCCTGATCTTGTACGAGCCGCCGATTCCTGTCGAAGGCGTGCCGGTATATCCTCCCGGGGTCATCGAACGACTCCAGGCATTTCTGGAAGCAGGCGAGCGTGAGGAAGTCCTGGCCCGCTTTATGCGCGAGGTGGTTCACATGCCAGCCGCGGAATTTGAACTCTTCCGGTCTTCACCGGCCTGGCCGGCGCGCCTCGCGGCGGCCCATACCCTGCCGCGGGAATTGGGAGCGAATGAACACTACCGGTTCGAGCCCCAGCGTTTCAAGGAGCTGATCACGCCCACGCTGCTGCTGGTCGGGGGTGATAGTCTCGACTTCTTCAGGGCTGCCGCGGCTGCGGTAAACGCCGCCATTCCAACGAGTCGGGTTCGGATATTGCCCGGACAGCAGCACATTGCAATGGATACCGCGCCGCAACTCTTCGTGCGTGAAGTTGTAGCATTCCTAAGCGAAACAGAAGCCGAGGGATGAGCCTTCCCGGTAAGGAGATCCGTCATGATCGCAAAGGCATCCATGCGCGGCGGCAGTACCTGAATCTCCAGAGTGGTCAGCGCGCCGCGCCACAAGGTTTATCAGGTATTTCTCTACCCGGGGGACGTCGCCGCATGGTTTATGCCGGATACGATTCGGTCACCGGTGATGGCATGTCGCCCACGCAAAGGCGCCTTAGATTCTATTCTTTGCCTCCTGCCAAAGGGACTCCATCTCATCCAGCGATAATGCCGATAGATCGCGCCCCTGCTTCTTCGCGGCCTGCTCTATGAAGGCAAAGCGCCTCTTGAATTTCGCGTTCGTCTCGCGCAGCGCAGACTCGGCATCCACGTGCTTCCAGCGCGCCACATTGACCAGGGCAAAGAATAGATCGCCGATCTCCGAGGCAAGCTCGAAATCGGTGTCGGCGTCCTTGATCTCCTCGATCTCTTCCTTGACCTTATCGAGCACGCCTTCGATGTCTGACCAGTCGAACCCGAGCCGCGCGGCGCGATCCTGGTACTCCTGGGCCTGGCTCAGCGCAGGAAATGCCACAGGGACACCGTCCAACAACCCTTTACCTTCTTCCTCCTTTCCCCTTTCCTGCTCCTTTAGCTTCTCCCAATTCGCCAAAACACCTTTGACCCCATCCAACTTCAGATCGCCGAATACGTGCGGATGGCGGCGGACGATCTTCGAGTGAATTCCCTGGATGACCTGATTGACGTTGAACTGCCCCTCTTCGTTTGCAATCTGCGACTGCAAAACGACCTGCAATAAGAGATCGCCGAACTCTTCACGCATCTCGGCAAAGTCACCGGTATCGATTGCAGCGATGGCCTCATACGCTTCCTCCAGTAAGTGTTTTCTCAATGACTCGTGTGTCTGTTCGCGATCCCAGGGACACCCGTTCGGCGCGCGCAGGTGAGCGACGATCTCCGCAAAGGACTCAAAGGATGTCCCCTCGCCCAGGCCGGGGATATACAGGCAAGTGTCTTCCGAAGAATCCTCTCCGCTAATTTCAACGATTCTTTCTTCTTTTATCTTGGTTCCATGCACCCACTGTACAAGATGCTCGGAGGGATACGTGGTCAGCAGCACTTCCTTGAGATGCAGAGCCAACTCGCCTGAATCGACATTTGTTAACAGAGCAGGCATATCGGGCGGGTAAGGCGGGACATGCGCGGCGGCAAGAGTCCCTGCTTCGAGCAGGATCAATTTCGAGGGCGGCGGGATGCGAAGCGTCTCAAATGTTTGAGCAACCAGGGAAAAGTCCATTTGAATACCTTATTGAGTGGTCGAGCAGGCGGGTGCAAGTGTCGAGATCACAATTAAAACAAAACGTAATGCGTGAAAGTAAGTCTAACACGCATTACGTCGAATTTTGGAAATGAGCCAGTCTAACGCTTGGTGTAGGTCGGAGCCTTGCGAGCCTTCTTGAGACCCGGCTTCTTGCGCTCCTTGCTGCGGGCATCGCGGGTCAGCAGCCCCTGCTTGCGCAGAGCTGTCACCCATTCGCCGTTGAGCAGGACCAGCGCCCGGGAAAGTCCCAGGCGGACAGCTTCCGTCTGGCCTGTTACGCCGCCGCCGTTGACCCTCACGGTGATGTCATACTTCTGTGCATCCTGGCCGACGGCCGAAAACGGGCGCAGGACATCGTTCAGGTCGCCCATGCGGGTAAAGTAGGCGTTGGCATCCTTCTCGTTCACAGTGAAGCTACCAGAGCCGTCCATCAGGCGGACACGTGCGGTGCTTTCCTTGCGACGACCGGTCGCTTCATAATATTGAGCCATCTATACTTCCTCTTTCTTTTAGGTCAGCGGCACGGGATTGTTCGTGCCGTGGGGGTGATTCGGACCCGCGTAGATCTTCAAACGCTTGAGCAGCGCCCGTCCCATGCGGTTATGCGGCAGCATGCCCCATACCGCGGCGCGCAGGACACGGTCCGGATGCTGTTGGAGCTGATCGCGCAGCGAGATCGCCTTGTACCCACCGGGATACATCGAGTGCCGGTGATACATCTTGGTGGTCATCTTCGACCTGGTCTTCGTACCGGTGACGGTGACGCGCTCGGCGTTAATCACCACCACATAATCACCCATCTCCACGCCGGGTGTGAAGGTCGGCTTGTGTTTGCCAAGCAGGACGTGCGCTATGCGCGTGGCGATCCGCCCGAGGTTCTGACCCTCGGCATCCACCAGCACCCACTTGCGTTCGATCTCGCTTGCTTTCGGATAGTACGACTTGTACACTTTCTAAATCTCCGTTTCTCTTCTTATTGACCAATTGACTCAGATGTCGGATACGTTACTTCGACCAGCGTCAGCCCGTGCGCGGGAGCCAATCCCGCGGGCATTTTCTCGCTGCGATTCCCAGCCGTAAGCCTTCGATCAGACTCAGGGCGGGACTGCCCGGCTAAAGAACCGGCAACGGCATCCGCCGAGACTTTTCCCTGCCCAACAGCAACCTGGACAAAGACCAGCCTCCGCACCATCCGGTATAGGAAGGCATCGGCTTGCACCTCGAAGTGCCATTCATATTCTCCGGTTTGCATCCATTCTGCTCTCGTGATGGTGCGGACGGTCGTGCCTTTGGGCGCCGTCGGGGAACCGAAGGCAGAAAAATCGTGCGTGCCGTGGAAGTGTTTCGCGACCTGTGGAAGGACCTCCCCATCCGGGGCAGGCCAGACCCGCCATGCATAGCGCTCTCTGATCGGGTCACGCAGCGGCTGGCAGAACAACCTGTAGCGATAGCGCCGGGATGCGGCATCAAAACGCGGATGGAACTTTGCATCTACCATCCGTGCCTCGTGAACGGCCAGATCGGCGGGTAAGGCGGCATTCAAGGCGCGGACGAGGTCATCCTCCGGGTGGGACCAATCCAGATCCACCGCGGCAACCTGACCCGTCGCATGTACACCCGTGTCGGTCCGCCCCGCCATAAGGATCGAGCGACCGGTCCATCCCAGTGAGCGCAGGGCATCTTCGAGCTCACCCTGCACTGTCCGGGGTCTCGATCCACTCGAACCGGCGTTTCTGGCCTGTCGCTGGCTCCCGAAAAAATCGGTGCCGTCGTAGACAATAGTCAATTGGTAACGTGCCATTGTTCGTTCATCCCGCAGTTCGATTTGCTTAGCAAATCGTGCGGGTTGAGCGGGACTTACTCTTCAACCAACTCCAAAATCACCATCTCGGCAGAGTCACCCATGCGGGGACCGAGTTTCAGTATACGGGTATAACCGCCATTGCGACCCGCGAAGCGGGGGGCGATCTCATCGAACAGCCGGTTGATCACCTGGTTATCGCCCAGCTTGGAAATGGCCTGGCGTCGGGCATGGACCTTTTCTGCGTCGCCGGCCTCTGCGCTATTGCGCGCGATAGTAATCAGGCGCTCGGCCTCCCCGCGGATTGCGGCTGCTTTGGCGCGCGTCGTCTGGATCCGCTCATGGATAAATAGTTGTTTGATCAGATTGCGGCGAAGTGCGAGGCGTGCACCGCTCGTTCGCCCAAGTCTGTAACCGGATACTTGATGTCGCATGGCAAATTACTCCGCAGAACTCAATTCATCTTTAAGGTAGCCCTTTTCGCGCATCTTCTGACGCAATTCGTCCAGGCTTTTCTCGCCAAAGTTACGGATGGACATGACGGCTGTTTCTCCCTTTTCGAGGAGATCGAGCACATCGCCGACAGTGGTGATGCCTGTCCGTTTGAGCGAATTGAACACGCGCACCGAAAGGTCGAGGGCTTCCACCGGCGTGTCTGCCAGCTCACTGGTCAGGCGGCTGCCGCTGGTTTCCTTTTCGATAGTGATTGCCAGTGTTTCTTCACTGACACCCG